>JAEVHO010000310.1 GCA_016802835.1 Micromonospora sp. ATA32
GACCCCGGCCGGCTCCTCCCGGCGGCGTCCGGCCAGCCCTCGTCGGCGCCGTGGCTCCGGCGCCCCGCCCGACCCGTACCCAGCCGTCATGATGGCCACGTCCTCCCCGTGAACGCTCCGTGCGACGCCGCCCCCGGTTCCCATGACCGGCGCGACGGCCCGATGGACCGTACCTGCGGGAACGGGGTTTGTCTCCCCCGATGTCCGACCCTTCCACGAGGGTCGCCGGCCACCTCGCCGACACGCGCCCGACCGGCTGCGCACACTCCGATCCCGTGGCGCACTAGGGTTGTCAGGTGACCGACGAACCACCCCTGCGCCGTCGGGCCGCCGAAAGCCGTACGGGAAACGCACCGCACCACCCGCCGTCGGCCGTGCCGGAGCCGGAGGACGCGGGAAACGACCCGACCTCCGGTGGGCCCGTACCACTCACCGCTCCCCGCGAGGGCACGCCCGAGCCGGTAGCCACACCGACCGAACTCGACGAGGTCGTGGCCCGCTTCGCCGCGGGCACCGGCCCGGTGGCCCTGGACGCCGAACGCGCCTCGGGATACCGCTACAGCCAGCGCGCCTACCTGGTGCAACTGCGCCGGGCCGGCTCCGGCACGGCGCTGATCGACCCGCTGCCGCTGGCCGACCTGACCGCCCTCGACGAGGTGATCGGCGAGGCCGAGTGGGTCCTCCACGCGGCCAGCCAGGACCTGCCCTGCCTGGCCGAGCTGGGGCTGTACCCGCGCCGGCTCTTCGACACGGAGCTGGCCGCTCGGCTGGCCGGGTTCGAGCGGGTCGGCCTGGCCGCGCTGACCGAACAGCTGCTCGGATTCACCCTGGAGAAGCACCACTCCGCGGCCGACTGGTCGAGCCGTCCGCTGCCCGAGTCGTGGCTGACCTACGCCGCGCTGGACGTGGAGCTGCTGACCGACCTGCGTGACGCGCTCGACGAGGAGCTGACCCGGCAGGGCAAGTCGGCGTGGGCCGCGGAGGAGTTCGCCGCGCTGGTACGCACCGGGGCCCGCCCGCCGCGGTCCGCGCGAGCCGTGGCGCCGGACCTCGGGCATCCACCGGCTGCGTGGGGGCGCGGGCGCAGGCCCGGGTCCGGTCGATGTGGTATGCCCGGGACCAGATCGCCGCGCGGCGGGACGCCGCGCCCGGTCGGGTGCTGCCCGACTCGGCGATCATCGCCGCCGCCGAGCTGGACCCGAGGGACGAGAAGACCCTGCTCACCCTGCCCGGCTTCGGCGGTCGGTCGGTGCGCCGGCTGGCCCGGACCTGGCTGACGGCGCTGGACGACGCCCGGCAGCTGCCGGAGGACGCGTTGCCGGTCGCCCCGACGGTGGAGGGTCCCCCGCCGCCGCACCGCTGGGCGGAGCGGGACCCGGTGGCCGCGGCCCGGCTGGCCCGGTGCCGGGAGGTGGTGGTCCGGATCGCTGGCGGGCACAACCTGCCGCCGGAGAACCTGATCAGCCCGGACTCCATCCGCCGCCTGGCCTGGGTCCCCCCGGAGGAGATCACCGAGGAGACGGTTGCCGAGACTCTGCGCGGCTTCGGCGCCCGCGAGTGGCAGATCGCGCTGCTCTCCGCCGACCTGGCGACGGTCCTCCCCACCCCGGCTCCCCCACCGCCACCTCCCACCCTCTGACCGCACCCCGGGGTCCCCGTCGATCGTGAGGTTGGCGGCAGTTCTGAAGATCGAACTCGCCGTCAGCTTCATGATCGGCACGGCGGGGCCCGGCGCGGGGCCGGTGTGGGGTGTGCCACATGGGTGGTGGTGTCGGGGTTAGTTACCGACGAGTAGCATCCGAGGTACCACGCCCGTGCCGGCTAGGAGGCTCCAGTGCCCCGTGAAGTTCGGGATGTCGTTTTCGTCGACGGCGTCCGCACCCCGTTCGGCAAGGCGGGTGGCATGTACGCCAACACCCGCGCCGATGACCTGTTGATCCGCTGCATCCGAGAGCTGCTGCGCCGTAACCCTCAGCTGCCGCCGGAGCGGGTCGAGGAGGTCGCCATCGCCGCCACCACCCAGATCGGCGACCAGGGCCTGACCCTCGGCCGCACCGCCGCCCTGCTGGCCGGCCTGCCCAAGACCGTTCCCGGCTTCTCCATCGACCGGATGTGCGCCGGCGCGATGACCGCGGTGACCACCGTCGCCAGCGGCATCGCCATGGGCGCCTACGACATCGCCATCGCCGGCGGCGTCGAGCACATGGGCCGCCACCCGATGGGCGAGGGCGTCGACCCCAATCCGCGGATCATCGCGGAGAAGCTGGTCGACCCGTCGGCCCTCGTCATGGGCTCCACCGCGGAGAACCTGCACGACCGGGTTCCGCAGATCACCAAGGACCGCACCGACGCGTTCGCGCTCGCCTCGCAGCAGAAGACCGCGAAGGCGTACGCCAACGGCAAGCTGCAGGACGACCTGGTGCCGGTCGCCATCCGCGACGAGGAGAACGGCTGGGGCCTGGCCACGGTCGACGAGGCGCCGCGCGACACCTCGCTGGAGAAGCTCGGCACGCTGAAGACCCCGTTCCGCCCGCACGGCAAGGTCACCGCGGGCAACGCCGCCGGCCTCAACGACGGCGCCACGGCCAGCCTGCTCGCCTCCGAGGACGTCGCCCGCGAGCTGGGCCTGCCGGTCGCCATGCGGCTGGTCTCGTTCGGCTTCGTCGGCGTCGAGCCCGAGGTGATGGGCATCGGACCGATCCCGTCGACCGAGAAGGCGCTGCGCATCGCCGGCCTGACCATCGACGACATCGGCCTGTTCGAGCTGAACGAGGCGTTCGCCGTGCAGGTGCTCGCCTTCCTCGACCACTTCGGCATCGCCGACGACGACCCCCGGGTCAACCAGTGGGGTGGCGCGATCGCCATCGGCCACCCGCTCGCCTCCTCGGGCGTCCGGCTGATGACCCAGCTCGCCCGGCAGTTCGCCGAGCACCCCGAGGTCCGCTACGGCCTCACCGCCATGTGCATCGGCATCGGCATGGGCGGCACGGTCATCTGGGAGAACCCGCACTGGACCGGTTCCGCCGAGCAGGCTGGACAGGAGGGCAACAAGTGAGCGCGAGGAGTGAGCCGGGCCTGCGAGCCCCGCAGTCGCGAACGGAAGGTGGCACAGTGAGCGCGCTCGCCGCACCGAACGAGGTTGTCACCCGGGCGCTGCTGCGCCAGGTGAACGTACCGGGGCTGGACCGTCCCGCCGCCCTGATCACCCTGGACAACGGCTTCGACCACACCAAGCCGAACACCTTCGGCCCGGCCGGGCTGACCAGCCTGGACGAGGCGATCACCACGGCGCTGGCCGCCAACCCGGCGTTCATCGCGGTCACCGGCAAGCCGTACATCTTCTGCGTCGGGGCCGACATCGTCGGCCTGCCGGCGCTGGCCGACCGCGCGCAGGCCGTCGAGGTCGGCCGGCTCGGCCACCGGGTCTTCGCCCGGCTGAAGGACAGCACGATCCCGACCTTCGCCTTCGTCAATGGCGCGGCGATGGGCGGCGGTCTGGAGCTGGCCCTGCACTGCCACTACCGGACGCTGTCCGGCGGCGCGGCGGCGCTGGCCCTGCCCGAGGTCTCGCTCGGCCTGGTCCCCGGCTGGGGCGGCACGCAGCTGCTGCCGAACCTGATCGGCATCCCGGCGGCGACCCAGGTGATCATCCAGAACCCGCTGATGCAGAACAAGATGCTCAAGCCGAAGCAGGCTGCCGAGATGGGCATCGCGGACGTGCTGCTGGAGCCGGCGGACTTCCTCGAGCGGTCCCTGGAGTGGGCCGCCGGGGTGGTGCGCGGTGAGGTCACCGTGACCCGGCCCGAGGTCGACAAGGACATGTGGGCGGGCGTGCTCTACTTCGCCCGGCAGACCCTCGACCAGCGGCTGCACGGCGCGGTCCCGGCCGCGTACAAGGCGCTGGACCTGCTGGAGACGGCGAAGGACGCCGACTTCGCCGCCGGCACCGCCGCCGAGGACGAGGCCCTCGCCGACCTCGTCTTCTCCGAGGAGCTGCGCAGCGGCCTGTACGCCTTCGACCTGGTGCAGCGGCGGGCCAAGCGGCCGGCCGGCGCGCCGGACAAGGGGCTGGCCCGGCCGGTCACCAAGGTGGGCATCGTCGGTGCCGGCCTGATGGCCAGCCAGCTCGCGCTGCTCTTCGCCCGCCGCCTCCAGGTGCCGGTCGTGCTGACCGACCTGGACCAGGCCCGGGTCGACAAGGGCGTGGGGTACGTGCACACCCAGATCGAGAAGGCCGTCACCAAGGGCCGGATGGACAAGGGCACCGCGGCCAAGCTGTACGGCCTGGTCAGCGGCTCGCCGAAGGCCGAGGCCTTCGCCGCGTCCACGTCGGGCCAGCTCACGTCGTTCGCTGACTGTGACTTCGTCATCGAGGCCGTGTTCGAGGACCTGAACGTCAAGAAGCAGGTCTGGGCCGAGCTGGAGAAGATCGTCAAGCCGGAGGCCGTGCTGGCGACGAACACCTCGTCGCTCTCGATCACGGCGATGGCCGAGGAGCTGGAGCACCCGGAGCGGGTCGTCGGCTTCCACTTCTTCAACCCGGTCGCGGTGCTGCCGCTGCTGGAGATCGTCCGCGGCGAGCGGACCGACGACGCCACCCTGGCCACCGCCTTCGCGGTCGGCAAGCAGCTGAGGAAGTCCTCGGTGCTGGTGAAGGACGCCCCGGCGTTCGTGGTCAACCGGCTGCTCACCCGCTTCCTCGGCACGGTCTTCGCCGCCGTCGACGCCGGCACTCCGCTGGACGTGGCGAACAGCGCGCTGGACCCGCTGGGCCTGCCGATGCGCCCGCTCGCCCTGCTCCAGCTGGTCGGGCCGGCCGTCGCGCACCACGTCGGCGGCACCCTGCACGCCGAGTTCCCGGACCGGTTCGGCGTCAGCGAGAACCTCAAGCGGATCGCCGAGTCGGGCCAGCCGATCGTGGTCGACGACCAGGTCAACGACGAGGTGGCCAAGCTGCTGGTCGTCGGCGACCAGCCGTTCACCGCCGAGCAGGTACGCCAGAACGCGCTCGACGCGCTGGCGCAGGAGATCCGGCTGATGCTCGACGAGGGCGTCGTCGCCGAGGCGCAGGACATCGACCTGTGCATGATCCTCGGCGCCGGCTGGCCCTTCCACCTGGGCGGCGTCACGCCGTACCTGGACCGGACCGGCACCTCCGAGCGGGTCACCGGCAAGCGGTTCCTGCCGCCCGGGGCGGCCAGCCTCCGCGCCTGATCCACCCCGCTCCCCACGATCGCGGTGGTCGGACCCGTCCCGCTTGGACGGGACCGACCACCGCGATCAAGAAGAGCGTTCCGAACGCCACCAGCACGGCCGGCGGCTTCTACGGTGACCCGGCCAAGCAGGACCTGGTCATGATCGCCGGCGCGTCCGGCGTGCTGGCCGACCCGAAGAAGGAGCTCGACGACGCGACCCGGGACCTGTCCACCGAGCTCGCGGTGACCAACCTGGCGCCGGTCGAGGCCGGGCCGCTCGGCGGCGAGGCGAAGTGCGGCGACGGCAAGATCGAGGACGTCCCGGTGGGCGTCTGCGTCTGGGCCGACCGGGGCAGCCTCGGCATGATCGTCGCCTACTTCAAGTCGGGCAAGAACCTCCAGGCGGAGTTCGTCAGCATGCGGAGCGAGATCGAGAAGCGCTCCTGACCCGTAGGACGGGACAGCGCTGGGCCCCTTCCACTGAGGTGGAAGGGGCCCAGCCCGTTACTCCCCGCTCCCGACCGCCGTCGCGGCGCGCTCGGCGGCGCCGCGGGTGACGCAGAACTGGTTGCCCTCCGGGTCGGCGAACACCACCCAGCCGGTGCCGTCCGGCCGGCGGCGGTCGGCGACCAGGCCGGCCCCGAGCGCGAGCAGCCGCTCCACCTCGGCGTCCCGGGTCCGGTCGGTCGGCTCCAGGTCCAGGTGGATCCCGCTCTTCGCCGGCTGGCGCTCGGTCACCTGGACGAAGAGCAGGTCGGAGCCGTCGCCCGGCGGAGCGAGCAGGACGGCCTCCGGGTCACCCGGGAAGTCGTCGTCGTGCAGCGTGCGGTCGAGCACCCCCGCCCACCAGGTGGCCAGGGTGTAGGGGTCGAGGGCTTCGACGGTGACACATCTGATCCGTGCGCTCACGGGTGTTCCTCCGCTGTGGATGGACGCGCCCCGCGGACGTGGATGCTGTCAGCGGTCACCGGGGCGGGGCGCGGGACTGGTCATGGCGGACATCGACCGCACCCCCTCTCGTCGCTCGGGCTGACCTCAACGATCTTGCCAGCCGGCGGTGCGGGGTGCAATCCCCTCAACCCAGCCACCATCCGATCAGCGCCAGGGTGCCCATCGACAGGGCGGTGCTGACGATCATCCACACAGGACGTGCGCGAGGGCCATGGTGAGGACGGTGCTGGCCGCGAACGCGCCGAGCGCCGCCGAATGCACCGAGATCCGGGTGCGGGACAGGGGCGGTGAAGAGCGCGGCGGGCGTCGCCAGGTGGAGACGAAACCGCCGAGCACCCGCTCGGCGCCGCCGCCCGGCAACCGGTGACGGCCGGCCAGCCAGCCGCC
>JAEVHO010000311.1 GCA_016802835.1 Micromonospora sp. ATA32
GATCGCCGAGGGCGACGAGGCCGAGGTGGCGCTGCTGGTGCGGGACGACTGGCAGCGGCGGGGGGCTCGGTTCGGCCCTGCTCCGGCGCCTGGTCGGGCGGGCCGCGGACCAGGTCACCCTGGTCCTGCCGGACGGCGCCGAGGTGGGCGTACGACCGGCCACGGCGGACGACCTGCCGGGCGTGGTGGAGCTGCACGAGGCGTGCTCGGCGCGCAGCCGGCAGCGGCGTTACCTGAGCGGGGCGTCGCTGCCCTCCCCGCTCCGGCTGCGCCGGCTGCTCGAACCGGCCCGTGGGTTGACCCTGGTCGCGACGGTGACCGGCTCCGGCGGGCAGGCGGAGTCGGTGGTCGCGATGGCCAACCTGATCGCCGAGGGCGACGAGGCCGAGGTGGCGCTGCTGGTGCGGGACGACTGGCAGCGGCGGGGGGCTCGGTTCGGCCCTGCTCCGGCGCCTGGTCGGGCACGCCGAACGGGCCGGGTACGCGGCCCTGGTGCTGCACGTCCAAGCGGAGAACACGCCGATGCTGCGGACCCTGTCCCGGCTGCGTCGGTCGGCGCCGGTGGAGCGGGACGGCTGCCTGCTGACCGTGACCGTGCCGCTGGCGTCGACCCCCGCCACCCACCGGACCTGATCCGGCCGGGCCTGCCGGGACCACCGGGATCCGCCCACGAAGGCCGGAGCCGGTCAGGTCCGCCGCCACCGGGCGACGGACCTGACCGCCGGTCGGATCAGGTGGCCGGGTAGCTGCTGTAGTCGGGGAAGTTTCCGTACAGCCGGCCGCTCCCGCCCTGGGTGACGGCCTGCACCAGCAGGTCACCGCCGACGAAGGCACCCTTCCAGGAGGCGCCCCGGCCGCCGAACGGTTCGTCCCGGTCGCCCCGGGAGCGTGGCTTGTTGATGCCGACCTTGAACGCCTGGAGGTCGACCGCGAGCTTCGCGGCCTCGTCGGTGTCGTCGCAGGCCAGGCTGGCCACCAGCGCGCCGTTGGAGGCGTTCATCGCGGCCAGCAGCTCGTCGGTGGTGTCCACCACCACGATCGTGTCGACCGGGCCGAACGGCTCGGCGTGCATCAGTCGGGACCGGCCGGGCGGGGCGAGCAGCACCGACGGCGCCACGTACGCCGAGGTGTCCTGCCCGTCAAGGAACGGCGCCCCGGTCAGCTTGCCGCGGTGCAGCGGGACGCGCCGCCCCGGACCGCCTCGTCGACCTTGCGACGCAGTTCCTCGGCCTTCGCCGCGCTGATCAGCGGGCCGAAGTCCAGTTCGGGCAGCGGGTCACCGGCGGTCCAGTCGTCGCCGACGGCGAGCGGGTGACCGAAGCGGATCGAACGCACCACCGGCAGGTACATGTCGAGGAACTCGTCGACCAGGTCGCGCTGCACCACGAACCGCGGGTACGCGGTGCAGCGCTGCTTGCCGTACTCGAAGCCCTTGCGCAGGTGGGTGGCGAGCAGGTCCCACTGGGAGAAGTTCCAGACGCCCCAGGCGTTGAGCCCCTCCTGCTCGATGAAGTGGCGCTTGTCGGAGTCGAGCAGCGCGGCGGCCACCTTGCCGCCGTTGGAGCGCCCGCCGACGAACGCCACCGCGCCGATCTCCGGCGCCCGGACCAGCACCTCGGAGAGTTCCTCGCCGCCGCCGGAGACCAGCGTGGCGGGCAGGCCGGCGCGGCGCATCAGCGCGTGCGCGACGGTCAGGCAGACCGCGCCGCCCTGGGACGGGGTCTTGGCGATCACCGCGTTGCCGGCCAGCAGCTGCACCAGCTCGGCGTGCACCAGCACGCTCATCGGGTAGTTCCAGCTGGCGATGTTGCTGACCGGTCCGGCGAGGGGCTCCCGGCCGTCGGCGAGCATCCGGTCGATCTCCCCGACATACCAGCGGACGCCGTCGAGTGCCCGGTCCACGTCGGCGCAGGCGAGCCGCCACGGCTTGCCGATCTCCCAGACCAGCAGCAGGGCGAGCAGGTCACGGTGCGCGGTCAGCGCGTCCAGGGCCTCGGCGACCCGGGCCTTGCGCTCGGCGAGCGCGGTGGCGGCCCAGTCGCGGTGCGCGGTGGCGGCGTACGCGACCGCGGCGCGGGCCGTTTGCGCGTCCAGCCGGGCCAGGTTCACCAGGACGGTGTTGTCGACCGGGGTACGGACCGGGGTCGGTGCGCCGACCGCGCGCCAGTCGCCCTCGACGAGGTTGTGCAGCGTGGTGACGCCGTCGTCCTGCGGCCCGAAGGCCTCCGGTACGGCCGCCATGGCGCGGGCGAGGATGTCGCCCCAGGCGGTGTCGTCGGCGAGTCGTAGAGCCATCGCGTTCTCCTCAGGGTTGACCGGGGAGCGGCGGCGTCGATGGCACCGCTGGTGTGGCGTACTGTCCCGCGTGGCTGGACCGGGCGGCAACAGTACGTTCGTATGCCAGGACGCGTACGCCCCGTCCGCCGGGCCTTGTCCGCGACCGGCGGCCCGCAGGCCAGCGAGCTGAACTGCGGATACGCGACGACGACCTCGAAGCTTGTCGATGGTGTGATTCATGCCCGGGCGGCGTCGACCGGGTTACCCGTCAGTACGGATCAGCCGCCCGTCCGGATCAACGGGCGAACGCCCCGATCGCCTCGGCGGTGGAGCAGACGGTGCCCAGCCGCCGGAAGATGTAGTCGACCGCGAACTCGTGCGCGTGGGTGTCCAGGCCGGACATCGCGTCCTCGGGCAGCACGACCCGGTATCCGATCTCCTCGGCGATCCGGGCGGTCTGCTCGACTCCGAAGTTGGTGGCGATGCCCGCGATCACCAACGTGCCGCTGGAGGTCGATCAGAACCACAGCGGTGCGGGTCGGGTCGAGAGCGTCCATCCCAAGATCATACCAAGGGGCCGCCCCTGGGCCGCGCCGTCGGGCACGGGACCGGCCGCCGGACGGTCGTCCGACGGCCGGCCGTGCGTGCCGGAGGTCAGCTGGTGAACGTGATCCGGTCCCGACGGCGGCGCACCACCATCAGCGCGACACCGCCACCGATCAGGAACAGGCCGGTCAGCACGATGCTTGTCGCCGCCACGCCGGTGAGCGGCAGGCTGCCACCACCTTCACCACCACCACCGTCGCCGTCGCCGGGCGCGCCCGGGCCGCCGGTCGGGACGCCGGGGCTGGTCGGCGTGCCCGGGCTGGTCGTGGTGGACAACGAGGGGCTCGACGACGGCGACCCGCCGGAGACGCACGGCTGGAGCCAGAACACCTTGTGCTTGGCATCGGAGGACCTGCCGTCGGTCAGGTCCACGTCGAGCTTGATGTGGTAGCCCTGCTTCTCGTGGAGCTTCAGGCCGGCCATGTCGAGGTCGGTGGCGGAGAGCCTGATGACCTCGTCGTGGTCGTTCTCAGCGCCGGAGGCCGGGTCGTTGCTGATGACGCGGTTCTTGACCGACCAGACGACCTTGTCCTTGGGCTGGCTCGACGGGGGCTGCGACCACAGGGTGATGTCGGCCCGCTGGCCCTCGTCGAAGTTGAAGAACTCCAGCTCGAAGTCGCAGGTGACGTGGGGCTGGTTGTCGACCTTGTCCTCGAAGGGGGCGCCGTCGATCTTGACTGTGCCGTTGTCGCCCTTCGGGTTGTGACCGCCCGGGGCCGCCTGGAGGGCAGCGCTCGCCCACGCCGGAGCGGCGAGGGCGAGACAGGCCGTGGCGGCGGTCGCGGTGAGGGCCGCGCGCGCCACGTACCGACGTAGGGGCATGAGAAATCCTCCGAGATCGAGAGAGGGGCGGCACATGATCTCATACACGGCCTCGAGGTGCGACATCGGACGAACGGCCTGAGTTGGGACGACCTGCCGGCCGGGATTGCGGGATCCGGCAGATCTGCCCGGCTTCTCCCGCGTGTCGACGTAACGCGGACGGAACGGCAGACGCTCCGCAACGTCGCCAAGGAGGTGGGCCTCAGCGCGCCACCAGGCGGCAATTCGCCGAGCTTGCGCGCATCTTGCCGTCGCCGTACGGGCACGGCGACGCCGGGGCGGGAGGTGAACCGGGCGGGGTCAGTCGGCCAGGTCGTCGGCGAGCAGGTCCATCAGCAGCGCGTCGTGCCACCTGCCGTCCTCGGCCCGCTCGTAGCGGCGCATGATGCCCACCGGACGGAAACCGACCTTGGCGTACGCCCGGATCGCGGCGGTGTTCGCCGCCGCCGGGTCGATGGTGAGCCGGTGGTGACCGTGCTCCGAGATCAGGTGCCGGGCCAGGGTGCGGATGGCGTCCCCGCCCAGGCCGGCGCCGCGCACCGCCGGGTCGAGGAAGACGTCGAGGGCGGCGTGCCGGTAGTCCGGGTCGGACTCGGCGTACCACTGGATCGCGCCGATCACCCGGCCGTCGTGCTCGATGACGTACACGGTCAGCTTGTCGTCGGAGAGGTCGGCGCGGACCACGGCGGCGAGGTCGCCGCCGCCACGCCACCAGCGGCGCACCTCCGGCTCGGACCGGATCGTCGCGAGGGCGGGAACGTCGTCGTCCGTCGCCGGCCGCAGCGTCACGTTCCGTCCCCGCAGCACTGGATCAGCCCCGGGTCTCGCCGTGCTCGACGCAGACCGCCGACCAGCCGACCGGCAGCACCTGCACCTTCATCCGGCGGCGGCAGCGCGCGCAGAACCGGGGCGGCTCCAACTCGCGGGCCGTCGCGCACCCCGGGTGCGCACCCGCTGTGGCGTCCTCGCCGCAACGGTCGCACCAGGTCGTCGTGGGCTCCACCAGCTCGGTCACCGTCGGCCTCACAGGGTCGCGGAGAGCGCCTTGACCGGCATCTTCAGGTCGTCCAGCAGCGCCAGGTCGTCGGTCGCCGGCCGGCCCAGGGTGGTCAGGTAGTTGCCGACGATCACCGCATTGATGCCGCCCAGCAGACCGTCGCGGGTGCCCAGGTCACCGAGGGTGATCTCGCGCCCGCCCGCGTACCGGAGGATGGTGCGCGGCATGGCCAGCCGGAACGCGGCGATGGCCCGCAGCGCGTCCTTGCCCTCAACCACCGGCCGGTCACCGAGCGGGGTGCCCGGGCGCGGGTTGAGGAAGTTCAGCGGAACCTCGTGCGGGTCCAGCTCGGCGAGCTGGGCGGCGAACTCGGCCCGCTGCTCCACCGTCTCGCCCAGGCCGAGGATGCCGCCGCAGCAGACCTCCATGCCGGACTCCCGGACCATCCGCAGCGTCTCCCAGCGCTCCTCCCAGGAGTGGGTGGTGACCACGTTCGGGAAGTAGGAGCGGCAGGTCTCCAGGTTGTGGTTGTAGCGGTGCACGCCCATCTCGACCAGCTCGTCGACCTGCTCCTTGCTGAGCATGCCGAGCGACGCCGCGACCTGGATGTCGACCTCCGCCTTGATCGCGGCGACGCCCTCGCGCATCTGCTTCATCAGCCGGGCGTCCGGGCCACGCACGGCGGCCACGATGCAGAACTCGGTCGCCCCGGTCGCGGCGGTCTGCTTCGCCGCCTCGACCAGCGACGGGATGTCCAGCCAGACCGAGCGGACCGGCGAGGTGAACAGGCCGGACTGCGAGCAGAAGTGGCAGTCCTCCGGGCAGCCGCCGGTCTTCAGCGACACGATGCCCTCGACCTCGACCTCCGGGCCGCACCAGCGCATCCGCACCTCGTGGGCGAGCTGCAGGGCGGCGGGCACGTCTTCGTCGGGCAGGTTCAGCACCGCGAGGACACCGGCCTCGTCGAGGCCGACGCCGTTCTCCAGCACCTGGGTGCGGGCCTGGTCGAGGATCTCTGGCATGGCTCGTACCCTACAAGGCCGTCCGCCGGGGAGAAACGACCGCGTCCGGGCCACCGGGACGGAGGGCGGCCCGCCGGCGGGACGGCGCACGCCACGCCGGTCCGGCGCGTAAGGGGTGGTAATTTCGCCCGGCGGAGCGGTTGTCGGAGGACGGCCGCGGTCGACGCGGGCGAGAGGAGTGACGGTGGCGGACTGGCTGGCGGCGCTGGACCGTCGCGCCGAGCTGCGGGCCAAGGCCGGGCTCACCCGCACGCTGCGCCCCCGCGGTGCCGGCGACGCCGTGGTCGACCTGGCGGGCAACGACTACCTCGGCCTCTCCACCCACCCCGAGGTCACCGCCGCGGCGGCGCGGGCGCTGTCGGCGTACGGGCTGGGCGCCACCGGGTCCCGCCTTGTGCGCGGCTCCACCGAGGCACACCACGCGCTCGAAGACGACCTCGCCAACTGGCTCGGCGCCGACCGCAGCCTGGTCTTCTCCTCCGGCTACCTGGCCAACCTCGCCGCGGTACGGGCCCTGGTGCAGCCCCGTACGCTGCTCGTCTCCGACGCCCACAACCACGCCTCGCTGATCGACGGCTGCCGGATCTCCGGCGCGGAGACCGTGGTCACCCCGCACGCCGACGTCGAGGCGGTGGCCGCCGCGCTCGCCGCCGCCCCCGGTCGCCCGGCCGTGGTGGTCACCGAGTCGGTCTTCTCCGTCGACGCGACCTCGCGCCGCTGGCCCGGCTGCACGCGGTGGCCCGCCGGCACGGCGCGCTGCTGCTGGTGGACG
>JAEVHO010000312.1 GCA_016802835.1 Micromonospora sp. ATA32
CTGCGTCTGCGAGCCGCCGCGCCCAGAGCCGGCGCCTCCTGCTCGGGCCGTTCGACGGCCACCGCGCTGGCGCCCGCCTCACCGTCGATGGTGGGCGCCGAGTACTGCAGGCCCTGCTGCTGCGGCGCCCGGGCGAGACCCTTGGCCCGGATCTCCACCGGCTTCTCCAGCAGCTGCACCTCTTCGGCCTCCGGCTCGGCCTCCTCGACCTGGACCTCCAGGTTGTAGAGGAAGCCGACCGTCTCCTCCTTGATGCCGTCCATCATGGTGGCGAACATGTCGAAGCCCTCGCGCTGGTACTCGATCACCGGGTCGCGCTGGGCGTACGCCCGCAGGTTGATGCCCTCCTGCAGGTAGTCCATCTCGTAGAGGTGCTCGCGCCACTTGCGGTCGATGACCTGGAGCAGCACCATCCGCTCGAGCTGGCGTACGCCCTCCTCGCCGAGCTGCTCCTCGCGCCGGTCGTACGCCGAGTGCGCGTCCTCCTTCAGGCGGGCGAGCAGGAAGTCGGCGTCGATGCCGGCGCGGGAACCGCCGGCCTCCTCCTCCATCTCCTCGATGGTGATGCCCACCGGGTAGAGCTGCTTGAGGCTGGACCAGAGCTGCTCGAGGTCCCAGTCCTCGGCGTACCCGTCCGAGGTGGCGCCGGTGACGTACGCGGTGATCACGTCGTCGATCATGTTGCGGACCTGGTCGGAGAGGTCCTCGCCATTGAGCACCCGGCGCCGCTCGGCGTAGATCACCTGGCGCTGCTTGTTGAGCACCTCGTCGTACTTCAGGACGTTCTTCCGGATCTCGGCGTTCTGGCCCTCGATCTGGGCCTGCGCGCTCTTGATCTGGCGGGTGACCATCTTCGACTCGATCGGCACGTCCTCCGGGATGTTGAAGCGGTCCATCACCGCCTCGACCGCACCGGCGCGGAAGCGCTTCATCAGCTCGTCCTGCAGGGACAGGTAGAAGCGGGACTCGCCCGGGTCACCCTGCCGGCCGGCCCGACCACGCAGCTGGTTGTCGATCCGGCGGGATTCGTGCCGCTCGGTGCCGAGGACGTAGAGCCCGCCGGCGGCGGCGACCTCCTCCGCCTCGGTCTCGCACGCCTGCTTCCAGGCGGGCAGGACCTCCTCCAGCGCCTTGGCGTACTCCTCCTCCTGCTCCACCGGGTCGAGGCCGCGCTGGCGCAGCTCGTTGGCGGCGAGGAACTCGGGGTTGCCGCCGAGCAGGATGTCGGTGCCGCGGCCGGCCATGTTGGTGGCCACGGTGACCGCGCCCTTGCGGCCGGCCTGGGCGACGATCTCCGCTTCCTTGGCGTGGAACTTGGCGTTCAGCACCGAGTGCGGGATGCCGCGGCGGCGCAGCAGCTGGGAGAGGATCTCCGAGTTCTCCACCGAGACGGTGCCGACCAGCACCGGCTGCGGCCCGGTGCCGCTCAGCGATGTCCTCGATGACGGCGTTGAACTTGGCCTTCTCGGTCTTGTAGATGACGTCGGCCTGGTCGAGCCGGACCATCGGCCGGTGCGTCGGGATGGTCACCACGCCGACCTTGTAGACCTTGTTGAACTCGCTCGCCTCGGTCTGGGCCGTGCCGGTCATGCCGGAGAGCTTCTCGTACAGGCGGAAGTAGTTCTGGAGGGTGATGGTGGCCAGGGTCTGGTTCTCCTGCTTGATCTCCACCCCCTCCTTGGCCTCGATCGCCTGGTGCATGCCCTCGTTGTAGCGGCGGCCGTGCAGGATGCGGCCGGTGAACTCGTCGACGATCAGGACCTCGCCCTCGCTGAGGATGTAGTCCTTGTCGCGCTTGTAGAGCTCCTTGGCCTTGATCGCGTTGTTCAGGTAACCCACCAGCGGGGTGTTCACCGACTCGTAGAGGTTGTCGATGCCCAGCCGGTCCTCGATCCGGGCCACACCGCGCTCGGTGACCGCGATGGTCCGCTTGGCGTGGTCGACCTCGTAGTCGCCCTCGCCGTCGGTGCCCGGCTGGAGGCGGGCCACCACGCCGGCGAACTCCTGGTACCAGCGGGCGGAGTGCTCGGCCGGGCCGGAGATGATCAGCGGCGTACGCGCCTCGTCGATGAGGATCGAGTCGACCTCGTCGACGACCGCGAAGTTGTGCCCGCGCTGCACCAGCTCGTCCTGCGACCAGGCCATGTTGTCGCGCAGGTAGTCGAAGCCGAACTCGTTGTTGGTGCCGTAGGTGATGTCGCACTCGTACGCCGCACGGTGCTCGGCGGCCGGCCGGTTCGGCATGACCACCCCGACGGTGAGGCCGAGGAACTCGTGCACCCGCCCCATCCAGGCGGCGTCCCGCTGGGCCAGGTAGTCGTTCACCGTGACCACGTGCACGCCCTTGCCGGACAGTGCGTTGAGGTAGACCGCCATGACCGAGGTCAGGGTCTTGCCCTCACCGGTCTTCATCTCGGCGATGTTGCCGAAGTGCAGCGCCGCGCCGCCCATCACCTGGACATCGTACGGGCGCTGGCCGAGCACCCGGGCCGACGCCTCGCGCACCGTGGCGAACGCCTCCGGCAGCAGGTCGTCGAGGGTCTCGCCGTCGGCGATCCGCTCCCGGTACTGCTCGGTCAGGCCGCGCAGCTCGTCATCGGTGAGGTTGACGTAGTCGTCCTCGATCGAGTTGACGGCGGCGGCGATGGCCTTGAGCCGGCGCACCATGCGGCCCTCGCCCGCGCTGAGGACCTTTTCCAGAATCGACACGAATCAACGCTCCCCTAGACAGTCTCGAACCATCGTAGGCGCTCGGTCGGCGCGATGGTCACTGGTGGCGGCGGTCCGCACCGCCGAAACCGACATAACGCACGCCGGCGTGCGTCTTCCAGCGGATATCGGGTTACGCCCAGCGCGAACGATCCGGCACGATGGCTCGGGTGGAGCCTGTGGAGATCATCGAGGACGGCCTGCTGCTGCGCCCCTGGCGGGCCACCGACGCGGACGACGTGCACCGCGCCTGCCAGGATCCGGACATCCAGCGCTGGACCACCGTACCGCGCCCGTACCTGCCCGAACACGCCAGCGGGTTCGTCACCGGCAGCACGGCCAGCGCCTGGGCGGACGGCACCGGAGCGCCGTTCGCGGTCTGCGACGCGGCCACCGGCCAGCTGCTCGGCTCGTGCGGCCTGGTCTCCATCGACCGGGGCCTCGACTCCGCCGAGATCGGCTACTGGGTGGCGCCCTGGGCGCGCGGCCGGGGCGTCACCGTCCGGGCCACCCGGGCGGTCGCCCGGTGGGCGTTCGAGGCGCTCAAGCTGCGCCGGCTGATCTGGCAGGCCGAGGTCGGCAACCACGCATCCCGGCTGGTCGCGCTCCGGGCCGGCTTCCGGGTCTCCGGCGAGCTGCGGCTGGCCCACCCGGCGCCCGGCGGCCGGCCGGAGGGCTGGATCGGCTCGCTGCTCCCCGGCGAGGTGCCGCCGCCCGGCGCGCCGGCCCAGCCGGGCCGGCACCCTGGACGCCCGCAGGGCCGGCGTCTTCGGTCGCCCGCAGCCCACCCTCTTCGCCACCGCCGGCGCCACCGAGCTGCGGCTACGCCCGATGGAGGACCGCGACCTGGACGCGATCGTGGCCACCTGCCGGGACCCGGAGACCATCCGGTGGACCACCGTGCCGGACCCGTACCAGCGGGACCACGCCGAGGGCTTCAAGCGGGACTTCGCCGAGGCGGCGTGGGCGCGCGGCACCGGGGCGTACTTCACGATCGCCGACGCCGACGACCGGTACCTCGGCTCGGTCGATCTGCGGGTCGCCGCCGGCGACCCGCTCCGCGGCGACGTCGGCTTCATGACCGCCCCGCACGCCCGCGGCCGGGGATACCTTCCCGCCGCGTTGGTCGCGCTGACCACCTGGGGGTTCACCACCCTGGGGCTGGCCCGGGTCGAGTGGCGGGCGCTGGTCGGCAACACCGCCTCCCGCCGGGTGGCGGAGAAGGCCGGCTTCGCCTTCGAGGGCACCGCCCGGGGCGCCCTCGCCACCCGGGACGGGCGCGGTGACACCTGGGTGGCCGCGCTGCTCGCCGAGGACCTGACGTGAGACCGACGGTGATCGAATCGGCCGGCGTCCGCCTGCGGCCGTTCCGCGAGGACGACCTGGCCGACACCGCCGCCGCCTGCGCCGACCCGCTCACCCAACGGTTCATCTCCGGCATGCCCAGCCCGTACACCGAGGCCGACGCCCGCTGGTGGATCACCGAGGGCGCGCCCGCAGCCTGGGCCGCCGGCGGGTCCGCGTACGCCGTCGCCGACCTGACCACGGACCGGTTGCTCGGCGGCACCGGCCTGAGCCAGGTGGTCCCCTGTCGCGGGCAGGCCGAGATCGGCTACTGGGTCGCCCCCTGGGCACGCGGCCGGGGCGTGGCCACCGCGGCCACCAGGGCGCTCGCCGACCACGCCTTCAGCACCGGCATCAGCCGGCTGGAGCTGCTCACCCACCAGGAGAACGCGGCCAGCCAGCGGGTCGCGCTGGCCGCCGGCTTCCGACACGAGGGGGTACGCCGGGCCGCCAACCCCACCCTGGGCGGCGGGCGGCACGACCTGATCGCCTGGGTACGCCTCGCCGACGACCCGCCCGGACCGGTCACCCGGATCCTGCCCGACCTGCCCGGCGGCCGGCTCACCGACGGCGTGGTGGCGCTGCGCCGACTCGGCCCCGACGACGTCGACCCGATGTACCGGCTGCACACCATGCCGGAGGTGGTGGCCAACCGGGTCCCGCCCGTCCTGCCGGACCGGGCCGCGATCGAGCGGCGCTGCCGGCTCGCGGAGAGCCACTGGCTGGTCGGCACCTCGGCCGACCTGGCGATCGTGGACGCGGCGACCGGTGAGATGGCGGGCGGCTGCGCGCTGGTGTACGACGAACCGGCCACCGGCCAGGCGATGATCGGCTACAGCCTGCTGCCGGCCTGGCGCGGGCGTGGCCTCGCCACCCGGGTGGTCGGCCTGCTTGCCGGGTGGGCGGTCGGCGCGGTCGGGCTCGACCGGCTCTGGGCCGGCACCCGATCGGACAACGTCGCCTCGCAGCGGGTGCTGGAGAAGGTCGGCTTTCGGCGGGAGGGGCTGATGCGCGGCCGGCTGCCGGGGCCGGACGGGTCCCGGCTGGACTCGGTGCTCTTCGGCCTGCTGGCCAGGGACGTGGACCCGCTCCCGGCGCCCGACGCCGCTGGATGAGCACCGCACTCCCGTGCCGACACCACGGGGTGACGGGCACCGGGAGGGGTGGGGTCACGCGTCGAGGGAGATGATTCCGTAGTCGTAGGCGTGCCGGCGGTAGACCACGCTCGGTCGGCCGGACTCCTTGTCCTGGAACAGGTAGAAGTCGTGCCCGACCAGTTCCATCTGGAACAGGGCGTCGTCGATGGTCATCGGCTCGGCGGGGTGTACCTTCTCCCGCGCGATGTGCCAGGGCTGGTGGTCGTCGTACTCCTCGGCCCGTTCGGCGAGCGCGGTGGCCGTGCCGGCGCGGGCTCCGGTGGTGAGCGGCGCGTCGCCGAGGTCGGCCACGGGCAGGCCCGCGGTGGCGGCGGCTACGGAGACCGGCGCGTGCCGGCCCCGGTGGACCCGCCGGCGGTCGGCCGCGCGGCGCAGCCGGGTGTCGAGCTTGGCGATCGCGGCGTCGAGAGCACTGTAGAAGTCATTCGTGCACGCCTCGGCCCGGATAACCGGACCGCGGGAAACGCACGTTATCTCGACCCGCTGGCAATGATCGGCCTGGCGCGGATTGCGCTCGTGGAACAGCTCGACATCGACACGGATAAGCTTGTGGTCGTAGCGTTCAATCTTGGCGAGTTTCTCAGCTACGTGCACCCGGTAATGGTCCGGCACTTCGACGTTACGGCCCTTGACCACGATGTCCACGTGACCTCCCTTGTTCGGCGGTCGTTCGATCCGGTTGTCCGGTCGGCACGCCCAGGGAGGGGCCCCACTCGGCGTCGACCGGTTAGTACGGCTACGCCTCCTCTCACCGCCGGGGGGCGGGTGAACTCCTCCTACCCCCGACAGGCAAACGCTAACTCCTGTTTGCCCACCAGTCACCCCCAGTTGTCAGGACGGCTCCAGAATTTTCACAGCTCATACACCAACGGGTGAAACGGAAACACGAACGGTTACGACATGCGTCGTTTCTCGGTTGCGGCGAGCACCGCCGCAACGGTTGGTGACAGCCCGACCTCCGTCAGCGTCCGACTGACGGCGGCCAGGGTGGCGCCCGTGGTGACGATGTCGTCGAGCAGGACCACGGCCTCGCCGCCCGGCCCCGCGACGCCTCCCGGTGGCGGGACCGCGCCCGGTCGGGCCGTCCACCGGCCGGAGCCGGAGCCGGAACGCGGACACCGCCGCCTGTGCCCGCCCGGCGCTGTCCAGCTCGACCGAGTCCGGCCGGGGCAGCGCCCTGACCGGTCGGGCACCCGGACCCGCCAGCCCGCCCGGCGCAGCCTCCGGCGGCGTGCCGGGCCAACCGGTCCAGGTGGTCGCCGTACCGG
>JAEVHO010000313.1 GCA_016802835.1 Micromonospora sp. ATA32
AGCGTCCGCGACCGGTGCCGGTCTGGACCTGGTTTCCCGCCGGCGTTTTGGCGACGGCGCTGACCGCCGCGGGGTTCGCCGTCGCGGCGGTGACGGGGCGAACTGCCCACCTCGGCCGGCATGTTGGCGATCGCCGTGCCCGGCGCGGCCCTGGCCGTCGCCCGCTTCGACCTCCTGCTGCTGTCCTGGCTGTCGGTGCTCGCCGCGACCCTGCCACCACTGATTATCCCGATGGCGACGGAGGCGTGGCGGCGCGGCGTGGCCAGCGTCCGCGACCGGTGCCGGTCTGGACCTGGTTTCCCGCCGGCGTTTTGGCGACGGCGCTGACCGCCGCGGGGTTCGCCGTCGCGGCGGTGACGGGGCTGGCGGTGGCAACACTGGCCACCGTAGTGCAGGCGTGGCGCGGTGGTGGCGCTGCCTGACACTTCCGGCGAAACCATGCCAACCTGCTGCGTCAGCCCGCGGACTTCCTATGAGGTCAGTGGTCTCGGTGGACGATCAGCGCAGCAAGATCCTCCAGCTCCGCGCCGGCGCGGGGTGCCGGTGCCACGCCGGCCAGGTGCTCCAACGCTTCCCGGAACAGGACATCCGCTTAAGTTCGGCTCCAGGCTCGGCCACCCGCCGTGTCGACCAGTTGCGCCGCACGCACGACGTCGGCGTCCGTCAGGGGCCGCCCCCGGTTGTAGAGCAGGTGCAACTCCTGTCCCGCGGGGGTGTCGGAGGTGAGGGCCACCACCACCGTCATGTCTTCCCCCCGCCTAGCCCGGCGAGTTCTAGCAGCAGCCCCTTGACCTCGGTGGCGGTGATCCGGTCCCGGGCGGCGGTCGGGTCGGAGCAGAGCAGCACCGGGCCGTCCGCCGGGTCGGTGGGGAGCCGGCCGTGCGAGCCGCGGACCGCCCGGGCGCCGGGGTCCAGGCCGACCACGTTCATCAGGTAGCGCAGGCCGAGTTTCTTGCGGGCCAGCGCGAGGGCGGCGCGGCGC
The DNA here is from genome assembly GCA_016802835.1 of Micromonospora sp. ATA32. Taxonomy (GTDB): domain Bacteria; phylum Actinomycetota; class Actinomycetes; order Mycobacteriales; family Micromonosporaceae; genus Micromonospora. The sequence continues at coordinate 983 of JAEVHO010000313.1, forward strand.
TTCGCGGCGCCCGGCGCGGCCGGGTCGAAGAACAGCTCGGCCGGGTCGTAGCCGGGCTTGCGGTGGATCTCGACGAGGCGGGCGAAGTCCGGCGCGCGGGCGTCGTCGAGCCAGTAGTAGTAGGTGAACCAGGCGTCGGGCTCGGCCACCAGCACCAGCTCGCCGGAGCGGGGATGGTCCAGCCCGTGCGCGGCCTGACCGTCGGCGTCGAGCACCTCGGCCACCCCGGGCAGCCCGGCGCAGAGCTTCGCCACCGCCGGCACGTCGGCCGGGTCCTTCACGTAGACGTGCGCGACCTGGTGGTCGGCGACCGCGAAGGCCCGCGAGGTCCACGGGTCGAGGTACTCCATCCCGTCCTGGGTGTAGACCCGGAGCAGCCCCTCGGCGCGCAGCAGCCGGTTGACGTCCACCGTGCGGGACACGTCGGTGATGCCGTACTCGGAGAGCACGACCACGGTGGCGTCCCGCTCCCCGGCGGCGTCCAGCAGCGGGGCGAGCACCACGTCCAGCTCGGCCGCTGCGGCGGCCGCCTGCGGCGAGGACGGGCCGAAGCGTTGCAGGTCGTAGTCGAGGTGCGGGACGTAGACCAGGGCCAGGTCGGGAGCGTGGTCGGCGAGGATCCGCTCGGCGGCCCGGCAGATCCACCGGGACGAGGGGATCCCGGCGCCCGGTCCCCAGTAGGTGAAGAGCGGGAAGGTGCCGAGCGCGTCGGTGAGGCTGTCGTGCAGCTCCGGCGGGTCGGTCCAGCAGTCCGGCTCCTTGCGCCCGTCGGCGTAGTAGATCGGCCGGGGCGTCACCGTCCAGTCCACGTCGGCGCCCATCGCGTACCACCAGCAGACGTTGGCCACCGTGTAGCCGGGCTCGGCGCGGCGCGCCGCCTGCCACAGCTTTTCCCCGCCGACCAGGGCGTTGTGCTGCCGCCAGAGCAGCACCTCGCCGAGATCCCGGAAGTACCAGCCGTTGCCGACGATCCCGTGGCCGGCCGGCGGCTCCCCGGTGAGGAAGGTGGACTGCACCGAGCAGGTGACCGCGGGCAGCACCGTCCCCAGCTCGGCGGAGAACCCGGCCTCGGCGACCGCGCGCAGCCGGGGCATGTGCGCCAGCAGGCGCGGGGTCAGCCCGACCACGTCCAGCACCACCATCCGCCGACTCATGCCGGCACCGCGCTTCGCTCGGTGCCCCCATGAGTCACCTCGGCGCTGCGTCGATGATTCGCTCGCTGACGCTCGCTCATCGCCGTACCCCCGTTCCGGCCGGCGCGGGACGGCCCGCCGGCGTCAGGCCGAGCGCGACCAGCTCGTCGCGGGCGAAGGCCAGCTCCGCGGCGATCCCGGCGGCCAGCTCCGCGTCGGAGCGCGGCCGCCGCGCCACCGGCAGCACCCCCCACGTGTACGTCTCCACATCCAGGTGGTCGCAGCCGGCGCGCTCGCCGCCGAGCAGCTCGCGCAGGGCGGTGCGCAGCACCGGCAGGGTGGAGGTCAGCGGCTCCTCGGGCGGGGCGTGCAGCGGCACGTGGTAGTGCACCCGCCATGCCCTCGTCGGCTGGCGGCCTGGCTCCGAATTCGGCAGCAGCGTCGACAGCGCCGCGTCAAGGTCGTCGGCGGCGAACCGCGGGTCGGCCGGATCGTCGGCGGCGACAGCGGCGGAGGTCCGGGTCTGATGCAGAAACCGCGGTTCGACGTACGCCTGCAGCGTGTCGGCGGCGGCGAGCGGATCGGCGGCTTGCAGCGCGGCGGACAGTTGCACCTTGACCACCGGCAGACCGGCTGTTCGGAGCTGGTTCAACGCCTCGGCGGGCTGCTCCCAGCCGCAGGCCAGGTGGGCCAAATCGAGGCAGACACCCAGCCAGCCTGTGTCCACCCGCGACAAGCAGGCGGCGGCCTGGGCGGTGGTCTCGACGACGCACCCTGGTTCTGGTTCGAAACCGACCCGCACCGTCCGCCCGGTGTGCCGGTGCACGTCGGCCAGGCCGGCGGCGAGTGCGTCCAGGTTACGGGCCGCGAGGTCGGCGCGTTCGTCGTTCCAGGGGTGGCGCCAGGCCAGGGGCAGGGTGGAGATCGAGCCGCGGGCAGCGTCGTCGGGGAGCAGGTCGGCCAGCACCCGGGCCAGGTCCAGGGTGTACGCGAGCCGCTGCGGGGTGGTCCAGTCCGGGTGGTAGACGTCGCCCTTGACCACCGGGGCCTGGAAGGCCGCGTACGGGAAGCCGTTGAGGGTGACCACCTCCAGCCCCCGCGCGGTCAGTTCCGCACGCAGTCGTCGGCGCAGCGCTGGGTCGGCGGCCAACTCGGCGGCGACCGGGGCGGCCAGCCAGAGCCCGAGGCCGAGTAGGTCGGCGCCGAGCGTCTCGCGGACCGGCACGGCGTAGTCGTCCAGTTGGGTGAGGATGCCGGCGAGGTCCTCGGCCGGGTGCACGTTGGTGCAGTAGCCGAGGTGGACGGTGGTGCCGCCGGTGTGCCGCAGCCGCATCAGCTGCCTCCCCGCAGGATCGAGTTTCCTTCGAAGGTGGCGGGAGCCTCCGTCTCGGCGTGCGTCAGGTTGAGGCGGCCGGACTGGCCGTAGAACTCGACCGGGTTGCGCCAGAGCACCCGGTCGACGTCGTCCTCGGTGAACCCGGCGAGCAGCATCGCCTCCCCGGTGGCCCGGGTGAGCAACGGGTCCGAGCGCCCCCAGTCGGCCGCCGAGTTGACCAGCATCCGCTCGGTCCCGTACGCCCGCAGGATCTCCACCATCCGGGGCGGGGACATCTTGGTGTCGGGATAGATCGAGAAACCGAGCCAGCAGCCGGTGTCCCGGACCAGCTTCACGGTCACCTCGTTGAGATGGTCGAGCACCACCCGGCCCGGGTCGATACCGGACTCGGCGACCACCGCCAGGCTCCGCTCGACGCCCCGGGCCTTGTCCCGGTGCGGGGTGTGCACCAGGGCGGGCAGGTCGTGCGCGACGGCCAGGGCGAGCTGCCCGGCGAAGGCGGAGTCCTCCTCCGGGGTCATCGAGTCGTAGCCGATCTCCCCGACCGCCACCACGGCGTCCTTCTCCAGGTACCGGGGCAGCACGTCGAGCACCGGGCGGCAGCGCGGGTCGTTGGCCTCCTTCGGGTTGAGCGCGATCGTGGCGTGGTGGCGCACCCCGAACTGCCCCGCCCGGAACGGCTCCCAGCCAATGAGAGAGTCGAAGTAGTCGGCGAACGAGCCGACGTTGGTGCGCGGCTGGCCCAGCCAGAACGCGGGCTCCACAACCGCCCGTACGCCGGCCGCGGCCATCCGTTGGTAGTCGTCGGTGGTGCGTGAGGTCATGTGGATGTGCGGGTCGAAGATGCGCATCACGCCTCCGTGGGGGTCGATCGGGCGGTGCCGGCGGCTCGCCCGGCGCCCAGGCGGTCGAGCAGGTCGGTAGCGTCGGCGGGCATGGTCCGGCCGGCAGCGTCCCGTTCGGCGGCCAGCGCGGCGAGCATCGCGGCGAGTTCGGAGTCGGCGCGGTCGTCGAGGTCGGCCACCACGGCCAGCGGCACGCCGGTGAAGACGCACTTGAGCACCGCCTGCCGCCAGGCCGCCGGGTCGAGGTGGCGGGCGTAGGGGCCGAGGGCGGCGGCGACCAGCCGGGTGTCGTTGGTGCGGATCGCGTCGTGCAGCAGCGGCACCCCGGCCGCGCCGATCGGCAGCAGCGGAAGCGCCTTGAGCACGGCCCTCTTCTCCGCCGCGTCTCCCTGTCGGTACAGCGCCTCGGCGTGGCCGGCGTGGTCCCCGGGCAACGCGGTCAATAGCAGCGCCCGGGCCGCCTCGTCGGCCGTCCACCCGAGCGCCTCCGCCAGCACCGCCCATCCGCACCGACGGCCGGCGGCGGGGAAGAACCGCATGATCGTCGACGGGTCGGCCGTAACGGCGCGCAGCGCGTCGTCCAGCCAACCGGGATCGGGTACGCCCCGCAGGGCGGACCGTAGTCGTTCCGGTGTCATCGCCTCTCCCTTCCTGTGCTGGCCTCGTCCCTGTTCCACGCCGTGCGTGACTTGCCAGCCAGCTCGGCGGCGTTCTGCAAGAAGTTCAGGGACCGCCTCGCCACGTCGGGAGCCGCGTGTGAATGCCGGGGCATTTCCACGGCGACCAAGCCCCGGTAGCCGACCTCGGCGAGAGCGCGCAGCACGGGCGGAAAATCGATCTCGCCCTCGCCGAACTCCAGGTGCTCGTGCACCCCCCGCCGCATGTCGTCGATCTGCACGTTGACCAGGTGTGCGGCCACCTCGTGCACGCACTGCGGCACCGGCAGCGCTTCCAGGCAGCGGCAGTGTCCGATGTCGAGGGAGATGCCGAGGCGCGCCGGGTCGCCGAGCGCCTCCCGCAGCCGGCGCCAGCCGGCGATGTCCTCGACCAGCATCCCCGGCTCTGGCTCGAAGCCGAGGGTCACCCCGGCGGCGTCCGCAGCGTCGACCACCGCCGCGCAGCCGGCGACCAGCCGGTGCCACGCCCGGGTCGGATCCACGCCCGGCGGGCGCACTCCCGCCCAGAAAGAGACGGCCTCCGCGCCCAGGTCCGCGCCGATCGCAACGGCCCGCCGCAGGAACTCCAGCCGCAGCTCTGCGTTGTCGTCGAGGAGTGTGGGAAAGTGCTTGTGCCACGGATCCAGCAGGTACCGCGCGCCGGTCTCGACCACCACGGCGAGGCCCAGGGACTCCAGCCGGCGGCGGACAGCGGTCACGCGGTGGGCCAGATCGGGCGCGAACGGGTCGAGGTGGTCGTGGTCCAGGGTCAGGGCAACGCCCTGGTAGCCGAGGTCGGCGAGGACGGTCAGGGCGTCGCCCAATCGGTGGTTGGCGAACCCGTTCGTGCCGTAGCCGAACCGCGGCTGCGGCTCGGCCGTCGCCGTACTCATGTCGGCGACAGCTTCCGGGCGAGACGGCGGCCCAGCGGGGCAGCGGCCGCGACAGCGACGCCCAGCGACGCCGCGCCCGCCCGGGCGGTGAGCGCGCCCTGCAGCGTCGGCAGCCAGACGATGCCCGTTCCCACCGCGGCCCGCACGTGTGCCGCCGTCGGGTTCGCCGCCGCTCGGGCCTGCGCACCCCCGTACTGAGCGGCGTACCAGCCGGCCAGTGCCGCGGGAACGAGGGCGCGCCAACCGCGCTGGCGACGGCCGGAGATGGCCGCGGCGGCGACGGCCGCCGTACCCGCCAGCGTCGCCATCGGCAACCGCCGGTCCGCGCCGTACACCTCTCGCCGGGACAGCGCGGTCACGGTGTACGTGTGGCCGCCACGGTGATCGCAGTCGACACCGCCCGACGTCGCTGCCCGCCGCTCGCCCCGAGCAGTACGTCGAGCCCTCGGCAGGTGGCCATCACCGCTGGCCCCGCAGAGGTCTTCTTCGCGGCCAGGTCGTAGGCCCACACGGCACCGGCCAGTGGTACCGCTGTGGCGAGGGCGCGGCGGCCTCCGGCGAGCCCGGCGACCGCGAGCCCGGCCGCGGTGAGCCCCGGCGGACAGTCCCAACGCGGCCGCGGGCGCG
>JAEVHO010000314.1 GCA_016802835.1 Micromonospora sp. ATA32
GCGGGCCGTGAAGCGTCTAGACCGGTTCATCCGGTCAACGTCGCCCGGCAACGGACGACTGCCAATCAGGAGTCACGTTTGCTCACTGAAAGGTAACGGATGCGGATGGAGCACGCGACGGGGCGGCGTCGGGAGGGCCGGGTGCTGGTCTTCGACGCCGACGACACGCTCTGGGAGAACAACGTCCTGTTCGAGCGGGTGATCGACGACTTCCTGGAGTGGCTGGACCACCCGACGCTCGACCGGGTCGAGATCCGCGCCGTCCTCGACGACATCGAGCGGGCCAACGCGGTGGTCCACGGCTACGGCAGCAAAGTCTTCCTGCACAGCCTCGGCGAGTGCCTGGAGCGGCTGCGCGAGCGGCCGGCGACCGAGCGGGAGCGCCGGGAGATCGACGCGTTGGCCGCAGCGCTGGTGGACCACAAGGTCGAGCTGATGCCCGGGGTCGCCGAGACGCTCGACGCGCTGGCCGGGCGCCACGACCTGCTGCTGCTGACCAAGGGCGCGCGGGAGGAGCAGCAGCGCAAGCTGGACGCCTCCGGGTTGACCCACCACTTCCGGGCCGCGCACATCGTGATGGAGAAGAACGCCGACACCTACCGATGGCTGGCCCGGGAGCACAGCTTCGACCCGGCTGCCGCCTGGATGATCGGCAACTCCCCGAAGTCGGACATCCTGCCGGCCCGTGCGGCGGGCATGAACGCTGTGTTCATCCCCAACGACAACACCTGGGTGCTGGAGCACGACGAGCTGGATCCGGCCGACCCGGGCGTGCTGCGGCTGGCCGCCCTTACCGAGCTGCTTGCCCACTTCTGAGGCTTTCCGACGGGTAAGGTGCGAACCGTGCCGCTGACGTTCCCCTCGCACCTGGCGCCGGTGCTGCCGCTGAAACTGTGGCGACCGCGCTGGTTCGACGGGGTGGCCCTGACGGTCGGCGCGGTCTCGCCCGACGTCGCGTACCTGGCGGCCGGCTCCCGGTTCGACCTCGGGATGCGAACCCACACCGGGGCGGGCCTGTTCTGGTGGTGCCTTCCGGTGACGCTCGTCTACACCTGGGTGGTCCGCCGGTCAATCGCCGGCATCGCCGTGCACCTGCCGGCCGACCGGGTCTTCGCCTGGCGGGACTACGCCGCGCTGGGCGGGGTCCGGCACCCGTGGTGGATCACCATCGGCTCCGCGCTGCTCGGCGCGGCCAGCCACGTCGGCTGGGACCGGCTGACCCACACCGATGGCTGGCTGCGCGCCCTCGGCGTCGACTGGTACGCGGCGACGGGTGATCCGTGGTGGACGGTGGCCGACCCGGTCAGCACCACGGTCGGGGCGGCGGTCGTCCTCGGCCTGGCCCTGCGTCTGGGGCAGCGTCGTGAGATCTTCGACGGCGAACCGCCGCCCGCGCCGCAGGCCAGGCCCCGGGTGTTCTGGACCGCGGCGGCGCTGGTCGTCGCCGTCGGGGCGCCGGTGCTGCCGGCCCTGCCCGCCGCGACCGCCCTGACCCCGACCGGGGTGCGGCTGCTGCACCTGGGAGCGCTGGCGCTGATCGTCGGCGGACTGGCCGTGACCGCGACGCCGACCGATCAGCGGCCCCTGGCCCGCACGGGACCCGGACCCGCCCGCCGCCGGCGCGGTGATCGCTCTGAGGAGAAACAGCGCCCGGAGCGCTGACTGCGTTACGCGGACATGCCACTTTTTGGAATTGACATCAATCACCTTTTTCGGGGCCCGGCGAGCTTGTCCGGGCCGCGACGGCGCGCCTAGCCTGGGCGCGCGTTCCCGGCTCCTCGGGGTGAGTCAGTCGGAACGCACCGAAGTCCGGTAGTTGGGCACCGTGGAGCTGAGTGCAGGCGGGCCGGCTCGCCGTGTTGAGCCCGGCGTGGGCGGCGTGCCACGCCTGCCGCGCTCGCATCGGCGACTCCGCTACCACACCGGACGGTGGTGGTCAGGACCGGGGAGTTGCGGACCCGGTCCTGACCTACCGGCTCGATTACCATTCCGATATCCGTTCCGGGTGTTTCCGGCGGCGGCGAGCAGCGTCGACACGACCATTCGTGTTACGTGGACACACCGGCGCGACACACTGATGTTCGTCACCCGGCATGGGGCATCCCCGGGGGGGCCGACCTGCCATCATCCTCCGAATGGACCGGAGACCTTTCGCACTCGGCCCCACCGGCACCGTCGCTCCCGTCACCGCGACGACGACCACAGCCGTCGGCGCCACCGGCAGGCCTACGGGTCGATCGGGCCCCATCCCGCCACCCAACCGCGCCTCGGCGCTCACCACCCTGCCGGCGGCGACCACGCAGGTCGTCGTCGTCACCGGCAGCGGCTACGGCACGACCTACGCCACCCTGGAGACGTTCCACAAGGCCGGCGGGCACTGGGTCGCCGTCTCGGCGCCGCTGCCCGCGCGGATCGGCTCAAAGGGGTTCAGCGACAACCATGTCGAAGGGGTGGCGACCACGCCCACCGGCGTCTACTCGTTCGGCCCGACGATGTACGGCATCGGCGCCAACCCGGGCGTGCGCTACCCGTACCACCAGGTGGTGACCTACGACTGGTGGAACGAGAACCCGAACTCCAGCGCCTACAACAGCTTCCAGCACAGCACCACCAACCCGGGCGGCTACAGCGAGGCCCTCTGGCAGGAGACCCCGGCGTACACCCACTTCGCGGTGATCACGTACAACATGTCGCCGAACGTCGCCAAGCCCGTGCCGAACGCCGGCAGCGGGGTCTTCCTGCACGAGTTCAGCACCGCCGCCGGCAACCCGACCGCCGGCTGCGTCAGCCTCTCCCACAGTGACCTGCTCTCCGTGCTGACCTGGCTGGACCCGGCCCGGTCGCCCCGCATCGTGCTGTGCCCGGCGCAGAACCTCAGCCGCTACTGACCCTCTGACTCCGGGAACCGTCGTGGACACGTTGAGCACCCCGCCCGGGCCGGACCAGCCCGCCGTCGCCGCACCCACCACCTGCTACCGGCACCCGCGGCGGGAGTCGCACCTGCGGTGCGCGCGCTGCGACCGCTACATCTGCCCCGACTGCATGCGGGAAGCGGCCGTCGGGCACCACTGCCGTCCTGCCTGCGGGCCGAGAACCGCACGGTGCGCAAGGCCCGCACGGTCTTCGGGGGGCGGCCGGTGGGCGAGCCGGTGTTGACGTACGCGCTGATCGCGCTGACCGTCCTGGCGTACCTGGTCGAACTCGCCCGTCCCGCGGTGGTCGGCCAGTTCGACAACCTGGGCGCGGCGCTCGTGGACGCGGACGGCCAGCAGTACGTCGACGACGGCGGCAGCTATCCGGGTTACCAGCCGATCGGCGTCGCGCACGGCGAGTGGTACCGCCTGATCACGTCGGGCTTCCTCCACCTCCAACAGGATGCGGGAGTCTTCGGCATCACCCACATCCTGTTCAACCTCTACTGGATCTGGCTGCTCGGGCGGATTCTCGAGGACCGGCTGGGCCGGGTGCGCTTTCTCGCGGTCTACCTGCTGGCGACCCTCGGCGGGTCGGTCCTGGAGATGCTGGTGGCCCCGGGCCAGCGTGCGCTCGGCGCCTCGGGGGCGGTGTTCGGCCTGGCGGCCTGCTATTTCGTCATCACCCGGCGGCTGCACCACCATCCGCTCGACCGGAACCGGTTGATCATGATGTTCGTGCTGTGGATGGTGTTCTCCGCCAGCTTCACCTCCTGGGAAGGTCACCTCGGCGGGTTGCTGGCCGGCGGCGCGACCGCCGCGGGATTCGCCTACGCGCCGAAGAAACGGCAGGCCCTCGTCCAGGCGGCCGTGACGGTCGCGCTCGCGGCGCTGCTCGTCGGGCTGGTCGTCCTGAAGGCGCTGGAACTCAGCGCATAGCGCCGGAGGAATGTCCGAGAGCCTCCTGCCGTCCACCGGCCGGAGGCTCTCGTCATGGCCAGGCGTTCGAACAGGACCGCGTTGCTGGGAAGTAGCTGTGAGATAGCCGAAGGTATATCGACCATTCCTAGCCTCCACCCATCGTGTCTGCCTATGGACCGGAGGGTAACGGGTGAAGAAACGATCGCGAGGTCACCGACACCACTCTCTCTGCGCTACGGCCGACCGAGAACGTCGACGTCTACGACGGTGACCCGTATGTCGGGCCGGGCAACAACTCGCCCTATTACGGCGACAGCCGCGGCCTGGTCAAGTTCCCCACCCTGGCCGGGATCCCGTCCACCGCCCAGGTGGTCGACGCCCAGTTGCGGATGTACAACACCTACCTCGACCCGGGCACCGACACCGACGAGTACGTCGACGTCTACCGCCTGACCAAGGGGTTCACCAAGACCAAGGCCACCTGGAGCACGTCCGACGGTACGACCGCGTGGACCACGCCGGGCGGTGACTACGACAGCACCTGGAAGGCCGGCTTCAACGGGTTCACCAACGACCCGGAGTGGGAGACCTGGGACGTCACCAGCGAGGTCAACCAGACCGCGCGCCGATGCTGCTCTCCTCCGAGGGCGAGGACCCGATGATGCGGCCCACGCTGGAGGTCACCTACCTCGAGCAGGCTGCGGAGTCGACCTATTACGCGGCCTCGACCCCGCAGCTGACGACGCCGAACGCCACCTACACCGTCCTGGTGACCGTGTCGAACCCGACCCTAGCCGCGTGGAACACCACTGACTGGGAGCTGAGCTACGACTGGAAGCGGCCCGAGGGCCTCGAAGACGCCACCGATGACAGCTTCGAGCTGAAAACGCCGCTGCCGAAGAACATCCCCGCCGGCGGCACGGTCGACATCACCGCCCAGGTGAAGACCCCGCCGTCGTCGACGGACGGCAACGAGCGCACCGACTACGTGCTCCAGTGGGACCTGCGCAGCAAGCTCGACGGCAAGCGGTTGTCGGCGAGCAGCCCGATCAAGCCGCTGCCGCAGAACGTCGCGGTGGAGGAGCCGACCTCCGACCAGCTCGGCCTGGAGAAGTTCTACTCCTACGCGGGGAAGAACACCGGCGGCGGCGGCACCCTGATGAACAACCTGTACGCCGGGAACACCGTCTGGTCGTACAACGCGATCAGCAACCCGTCGCGGGGTCTGTCGACGTTCGTCCGGATGTCCTACAACTCGCTGGACACTTCCGACTCGGTCGCCGGTTTCGGCTGGTCGCTGCAGGCGTCGTCGATGATGCGCCTGGGCACCCCGCTGGACTTCCACCCCAACCCGAACCCGACGAAGGTCACCCTGACCGACGGCGACGGCACCAGCCACTGGTTCACCTGGGACGCGGCCACCTCGGAGTGGAAAAGCCCGAAGGGCGTCCACCTCTACCTGCAGAAGAACAGCCCGGTCGACTGCAAGCCCAACACTCAGGAGCGCAAGGCCTGGGTGCTCACCAAGCCGGACCGCACGCAGTTCTTCTATGACTGCGAGGGCTTCCTCTCCAGCACGGTGGACAACAACGGCAACGAGATGGTGTTCACCTACGAGGAGCGTAAGTCCAACAACAAGCCGACCAAGTTCCTGAAGTACATCACCGACCCGACCGGCCGGATCACCCTGACCCTCGACTACTACACCAAGGGGCAAAGCTACGAGTACATCAACGACACCACCTGGACGCGGACGTCCGCGACCAACCTGACGGTGTTCCCTTTTCGCCATGCAAGGAGTCGTGCCAGCTATGGATCCGTAACGTGGCTGGATCCTGGTCCTGACTCGGTCCTGACCCGTCCCAGGCGAGATTCCTCCGCGTCGTGCCGTCCCAAAGCGTTTACGGCGGGCCGACTTCGACGAATGCCCGCGGGTGGCACCAACATCTGCATAGGCGGGCGGAGGAGTCGTCGCACACCTGCTCGGGTGGCGTGGCGGGAGGAGACGGATTCCACCGTTCGGCGGATGATCGACTGCACTGTCGGCTGGCCGTGGGCGTCGAGTGAGGCACCGCGCTCGGCGAGCGGAGGTCATGACGGTCCAAAAGAGTCCGTCATCGATTCGTCCGGCCGGTTGGCGGAGGGTGTGTCTCCGTGCGGACTGATACCGCCTGCCGGCGACAGGTTTCGACCTGCGGAGCCCGGGTATCGGCCGGTGATCCAGCGCCCGGCCGCCGATCTGCCCGACCACCGTCCCTCACGGGCGTGCGGGAGCGCTACCGGCCGTGATTCCGTCACGGCGACACGCCGCCTGCTGTCATTGATGTTCGTCACCCTCTCTTGGGTCCTCTCCGCCTTGTTGCGCCCGGTTCCCTCCACTTAGCCTGAGCGCGCTCGAGGTTCAACGGGGGAGTGGCCGGGATGAAACTGCAAATTCGGCTCCTAGTACGGCAGCCGCCATTGGCTAGTTGACCAGGGCGTATGCGCGGCTGAGTCGGGTGCGTTGGTGGAACCAGCGTGAACGGGCTTGGTGGCGGCGGCGCCAGGTGCTCCAGTGGTGGGCGTGGTCGGGCGGTGTCGGTTGATGCTGCAGTCTGGCCAGGAGTCGTCGTGTTTCGGGG
>JAEVHO010000315.1 GCA_016802835.1 Micromonospora sp. ATA32
TCCCGCCGTCGACCGACAACCAGACCGGCGCCCCGGAGCGTTCATTCCCCGTGACGCACGACGACCTGGCGCGGGCGGTCCGGGAGACCTTCTCCCGGCCGGGCGCAGCGGAGCCCGACCGGCCGCCCTGACCGGCGGGCGGGCGGCGGGCGCACCCACCACGACCGTCACGGCGGAGAACCGATGAGCCTCGTCCCGCCGTCGACCGACAACCAGACCGGCGCCCCGGAGCGTTCATTCCCCGTGACGCACGACGACCTGGCGCGGGCGGTCCGGGAGACCTTCTCCCGGCAGGTCACAGTGACCCGGCCGCTCGCCGCCGATCCCGCCGGCATCGCCATCCGTCGGGCCAGCCGGATCCGTCGGCACCGGACGCTCGCCGGGCTGGCGCTCGCCGCCGTCGCGACCGCCCTGGTCACCACGGGGATGGCCCAGTTCAGGGAGCCGGCCGTCCGGTCGGGCACCCCCACGGTGGTGCTCGGCGACCCGGATGCCGCCACGGCCATGCCGTCACCGACCCGGGTGCCCACCCCGCCGGCCAGCGGCCCGGTCCGGGCCGAGACCGACCTCGTCGGCGGCGGCGTCCTCGACACCACCGGCGGCGAGCAGCTGCCGCTGACCGGGTTGGGACGCGTCGACCGGGCGCAGCGGGTGCCGGACGACGCCGGCTGGCTGCTCACCGGGGCCCCGACGGCCGCCGGTCGTACCCTCTGGTTGGTGCTGCGCAGCGGTCGCCCGCAGGTGCTGCTGGCCGGCGCGGACGCGATCGCTCTGTCGTCCGACGGGCGGCAGGTCGCCTGGCGCGACGGCGGCGAGCTGTTCACCGCCGGGATCGTCGGCAGCCAGCTGGTGGCCCGGGTGCAGACGGCGGCGCCGGCGGGTGCGGCGCCGGTCGGCTTCGTCGGCAACTGGGTGCTGGTCCGCCTCGACCCCGGCCGACCTGGGTACGCGCTGTGGCTTCCGTCCACCGGGACGCTGAACCCGGCCGGCGGGAGCAACGTGCTGAACGCCTACGGGCTGCTGCCCGACGGGCGGGTGGTCGCGGAGGTCTTCGCCGGTACGCCGCGCCGACCCTGCCTGGCCCTGCTCGACGCGGCCCGGAAGCTGGCCGCGACGAGGACCTCCTGCGGTCCCACCCTCGGCACCGACGGGTTCGGCGCGGTCTCCTCCGACGGACGGTGGCTGCTGGTCAACGGCGAGACCGGCGGGACGAGGGCGGCGTTGCTGGTCGACCTGACCAGGTCGACGGCGGTGGCCCGGCCCGCCGGTCCGCCGCTGGCCGGCGACGTCGCCTGGGCGTCGGCGCAGACCGCGCTCTACGTGGACGGCAAGGGCGGGCTGGTCCGCGCCCGGGTCGACCGGGTGGTGGCAGGTGCGCCCGCCTCCGCGTCGCCTGCCACCGGGGCCGCGGCCGACGATCCGCCGGTGGTGGTGACCGGGGGCGGGTCCTGACCTCCGGGCCGCCGGCCCGGTAGCGTCGGGCGATGACCCCGCGCCCCGCGTCGGCCACCGCCCGGATCGACCTGCACACCCACTCGACCGCCAGTGACGGCACGCTAGGCCCGGCCGAGCTGGTCCGGGCCGCCGCCAAGGCAGGTCTCGACGTCCTCGCGATCACCGACCACGACACCACCGCCGGCTGGGAACCCGCCGTGCGGGCCCTGCCGCCGGGCCTCACCCTGGTCCGCGGGGCGGAACTCTCCTGTCGCTGGTACGGCACCGACCCCGCCGTGCCGCTGCACCTGCTGGCGTACCTCTTCGACCCGGCGGACCCGGACCTCGTCGCGGAGCTGGCCCGGGTGCGGCTCGCCCGCGAAGTGCGCGGGGAGCGGATCGTGGAGCTGCTGCGCGCGGACGGGATCGACGTCAACTGGTCGGAAATCCTGGCCGGCGCGGGCGGTGGCACGGTGGGGCGACCGCACATCGCCCAGGCGCTGATCCGGGCCGGGCTGGTGGCGACCACCACCGAGGCGTTCGGCCCGAACTGGCTGGGAGAGCGGTACCGGCTGCCCAAGGACGACATCGACGTGTTCCGGGCCATCCGGCTGGTCCGCGCGGCCGGCGGGGTCACGGTGTTCGCCCATCCCCGGGCCACCCGGCGGGGACGGATCGTGCCCGACGAGCTGATCGTCGAGCTCGCGGCGGCCGGCCTGGCCGGCCTGGAGGCCGACCACGAGGACCACTCGCCGGCCGAGCGGGCGCACGTCCGCGGGCTCGCCGCCGAGCTGGGGCTGCTGGTCACCGGGTCGTCCGACTTCCACGGCACGCACAAGACCGTCCAGCTCGGCGCGCACACCACCGACCCCGAGGCGTACGAGCGGATCGTCGCCGCGGCCAGCGGGGTGACCGAACTCGCTTCCGGTTGATCCCCGGTTCCGGCCAAATCGGCGCGGCTACCGTGGTCGGGTGGATCTCAAGCTGTTCGGCGAGGTGTTCGTGACCCTGCTGGTCATCACCGACCCGCCGGGCATGATGCCGATCTTCCTCGCGCTCACCGGCCCGCTGCCGCCCCGGGACCGTAACCGGGCGGCCTGGCAGGCGGTCGCGCTGGCGCTGGGCGTCATCGTGGTCTTCGCGGTGGCCGGCCAGACCCTGCTGGCATACCTGCACGTGGAGCTGCCGGCGCTTCAGGCCGCCGGCGGACTGCTGCTGGTGCTGGTCGCCCTGGAACTGCTGACCGGCAAGGCCGACGACCCCAGCCAGCAGGTGACGTCGAACATCGCCCTGGTACCGCTCGGCACCCCGCTGCTCGCCGGGCCGGGCGCCATCGTGGCGACCATGCTCTTCGTCCAGCGGGGCGAGGGCTTCGCGGACTTCTCGGCGATCGCCGCCGCGATCGTCGCGGTGATGGTCGCGGTCTGGATCGTGCTGCGCTTCTCCGGCGGAATCGTCAAGATCCTCCGTCCCGGCGGGATCGAGGTGCTGACCCGGATCGCCGGCCTTTTGCTGGCCGCCATCGCGGTGCAGCTCATCGCGGACGCCGTCGCCGCGTTCGTCACCCAGTACGTGAACATGACCTGACCGTCGGTCCCGGCCCGGCCCGCCCTGGTCGCCGTGTCGTACCGGGGTGGCAGGATCGCAGGCGTGCGACGACCCTCTTCGACCGGACGATCCAGCGCCGCCGGTGGCCGGGCCCCGCGGCCCCGCGCCGAACAGGCCGAGCAGCTGGGCTTCGCCGGCATGCCGGAGCGGCTCTTCGTCTGCACCCCGAGCAAGCTCGGCGCGTACGCGGACTGCCCGCGCCGCTACCGCTACTCCTACGTCGACCGCCCGGCGCCCCCGAAGGGCCCGCCGTGGGCGCACAACTCGCTCGGCGCGAGCGTACACACCGCGCTGAAGAACTGGTACGCCCTGCCCGCAGACCGGCGCCGCCCGGCGGCGCTGGCCGGGCTGCTCAAGGGCACCTGGGTCCGCGAGGGCTACCGCGACGACGAGCAGGAGCGGGACGCCTTCCGCCGGGCCCTGACCTGGCTGGAGTCCTACGTCGACACGCTGGAGCCGGGGGCCGACCCGCTCGGCGTCGAGCGGGTGGTGGCGGTCAAGACGGCGGTACTGGCGTTCAACGGCCGCGCCGACCGGATCGACTCGCGATCCGGGGCCGACGGGCCCGAGCTGGTCATCGTCGACTACAAGACCGGCCGCACCGGGCTGGACACGGACGACGCGCGGGGTTCGCAGGCGCTGGCGCTCTACGCGTACGCGACCGAGCGGGTGTTCCGCCGGCCGTGTCGCCGGGTGGAGCTGCACCACCTGCCCACCGGCACGGTCGCGGCGCACGACCACACCACCGAGTCCATCGCCCGGCAGGTCAACCGGGCCGAGGAGACGGCCCGGGACATCATGGCCGCCGAACGGGCGGCGCCGACGGTGCCGACCCCGACGAGGCCTTCCCGACTGTTGCTGGTCCCCGCTGCGGCTGGTGCGACTACCGGCGGACCTGCCCGACGGGCGCGCAGATGCCGGCCAAGGAGCCGTGGGCGGCGATGGACCGGCCGGCGACGCCGACGCCCGACCAGGGCTGACGGCCCGGCCCGTCCCCAGGCGGCGGCAACGGCTCCGCTGGCGGCGGTCGCGGGCTGCTCAGGCGGTGGTGGTGGTGCCTCCTCAGGCGGCGCTCGCGGCGAGGCGCGACGCCCGCTCCTTGGCCGCCTGCTGCAACGGACCCTCCCGGTAGCGCTTCGGCACCGCCGAGAGGGCGAGCCGCAGCGCGCGGACGCTGAGATCCGCTGAGAGCGCGGTCGTCGGCAGCCCGAGTCCGCCGTACAACCGGTGGGCCCAGGACGGCAGCAGCCCGAACGCGGTGCCGGCGATGCCGAAGTACGCCCAACGGGGCGGCCCGAGGTGCAGGCCGAGCTTCACCGGCAGGCTGAGCTTCCACGGGATCGGCGGGGCGGTGAGGAACAGCGCGGTCTCCGCCGCCTCCCTGGTCATCCGCAGGTCGGGGCGGACCCGCCGGTAGTACGCGTCCACCTCGGCGGCGGTGCCGGGCACCTCGGCCGGGTCCAGGCCGACCAGGGCCGCCGCGCGTCGCTGCTCGGTGAAGTAGCCGTCCACCTCGGCGTCGGAGAGCGCCAGACCGGCCCGCCGGGCGGTGCTGACGAAGGACTCCACCTCGGTCACGTGCACCCAGCGCAGCAGCTCCGGATCGTCGATCCGGAACGGCTCGCCGGTGAACGGGTCGGTGGCCCGCAGCCGGGCGTGCAGCGTACGCAGCCGCCGGCCGGCCGCCTCCGCCTCCGCGGTGGTGCCGTAGATGGTGGTCGCCACGTAGGTGGCGGTGCGGGCCAGCCGGCCCCACGCGTCGGTCTGGTACCTGCTGTTCTGGGCCACCCCGGCCATCGCCCGGGGGTGCAACGCCTGGAGATAGAGCGAACGCAGGCCGGCGACGATCAGGATCGGCTCCTCGTGCACCTTCCACGTGACCGAACCCGGACCGAAGAGGCCGAGGTCATCGGAGTCCACCGCCCAAGAGTGCCACGGACCTCGGCGCCCCGGGCGGTCACTCGTCGGCGGACCGGCGGGTCTGGCAGCCGGGGCACAGCCCCCAGAAGGTCACTTCCGCCTCGTCCACCTCGAAGCCGTGCGCGATGTTCGGATCCAGGCAGGGGGCTTCGCCGACGGCGCAGTCGATGTCGGCGATCTCGCCGCAGCCCCGGCAGACCACGTGGTGGTGGTTGTCGCCAGCGCGCGCCTCGTACCGGGCGGGACTGCCGGCGGGCTCGATCCGGCGGGACAGCCCGGCCCGGGAGAGCGCGCCGAGGACGTCGTAGACGGCCTGGGTGGAGACCGAGTCGAGTCGCTCGCGTACCCGGCGGGTGATCTCGTCGACCTCGAGGTGGCCGCCCGAGGCGAGGACGTCCAGCACGGCGAGGCGCGGCCGGGTGACCCGCAGGCCCCTCGACCGGAGCAGCTCCTCGCCACTGGACATGAGGCAATAACAGCACGCCGCCTGGGGGCCGACAAGCGAGCTCCGGACCCGGGTGGCCCCGGCCACAGCCCGGCCGGCCCGGCGCGGAGCTGTCCGGGCGCCGGTTGAACCGGTTTTGCGCCGCGCGCGTGCTTTCGGTTCGAGGAGGGCGATCGGCGACGGATCGTCGTACGCTGATCGCCGCGGAAGCGCATCCATCGTCGGAGGTGTCGGTGTTCAGGGAGATCGCTGGTCTACCGGGTCACGTCCTGGTGATCCACGCCGCCGTGGCGCTGGTTCCGCTGCTGGCGCTGCTGTCCGCCGCGTACGGGGTGCTGCCCCGGTGGCGGCCCCGGCTGGGTTGGGCGGTGGGCATCCTCGCCGTGGTGACCCCGATCGTCACCTTCGTGGCGACCCAGTCCGGCGAGGCGCTGGAGCAGGTGCTGAGGGAGAAGGGCTACCCGGCCGACATCCTCGACCAGGTGCGCGAGCACGCCGAGTACGGCGACACGCTGCTCTGGTTCACCCTGGGGCTGGCCGTGGCCGCCCTCCTGCTGCTGGCGCTGACCAGCGACCACCCCCGGGTGCCGCGACTGCCGTCCTGGATCGTCCCGGTGCTGACGGTCGTGGTGATCGTGCTCGCGGGGGCCGCGCTGGTGTACGTCTACCTGACCGGTGACTCAGGCGCCCAGGCGGTGTGGGGCACGACGCTCTGACGCCGCCGCTCCGCCGGCCACCGCCGGGCCGGTCGCCCCCGGCTTGGCGGCGGTGCGGGGTGGGTCGTACCCGGGTCAGAAGATCACCCGGGAGCAGAGCAGGCAGACCAGCAGCACCAGCACCACCCCGGCCACGGCGCCGATGCTCCAGGTGAGCCGCTGTGCGCGTTGCTCCGCGCCGTCCATGTCGGCCATGTCCTGCGCCGGCAGGTGTCGGGGCGCGGCCGCTTGCAGGTGCACCGGCGGTCGCCAGCCGGGCGGCGGCGGGGTGGTCGGCGGCGGCCCCGCATAGCTTCCGGCCCGGCC
>JAEVHO010000316.1 GCA_016802835.1 Micromonospora sp. ATA32
CGTTCGCCGCGCCGCCCACCGAGGGCCGCCAGGCCCGGCTCTGGCTCGGCCTCGGCGTCGGGGCGCTCGCCGTGCTGCTCTGCTGCGGTGGCGGCGGCGCGGCGATCGTGGGGCTGGCGGTGAGCAACGTCCGCGCCGTCGAGGAGCAGGGGCGTTCGGTGACCGGCGACTACTACCAGGCGCTGGTGGACCGGAACTACGCCAAGGCGTACGACAAGCTCTGCGACGACGTGCAGAAGCGGGAGTCGCGGCCCGAGTTCGAGCGGCGGGTGGCCGCCGAGCCGCAGGTCGCCGCGTACCAGGTGGGTCACGTGGACACCAACAGCCTCACCGTGCCGGTCGACGTCACCTTCACCGGCGGGGACCGGGGCACCCAGCAGGTCACCCTGGCGCCGGACAACCAGACCGGCGGCATGGAGGTCTGCGGGGTCAGCTGACCGGCCCCCGGTATTCTGCTGGGCTCGGGCCGGCGGTGGTCGTACCGTTGTCCCGAACTGCCCGTTCCATCCATATCACCCCCGCCGACACCCAGCCGGCGTAGGAGGAAACATGCCAGTCGACCGTATCGACGCCGTCGTCAGCCTCGCCAAGCGTCGGGGCTTCGTCTTCCCCTCCAGTGAGATCTACGGAGGCACCCGGTCGGCGTGGGACTACGGTCCGCTCGGCGTGGAGCTGAAGGAGAACGTCCGCCGGCAGTGGTGGAAGGCCATGGTCCAGCAGCGCGACGACGTCGTCGGCCTGGACTCCGCGGTCATCCTGGCCCGCAAGGTCTGGGAGGCCTCCGGCCACATCGCCGAGTTCGTCGACCCGCTGACCGAGTGCCAGTCCTGCCACAAGCGGTTCCGGGCCGACCACCTCGAGGAGGCGTACGAGGCCAAGCACGGCCGTCCACCCGCCTCGCTCGCCGAGATCAACTGCCCGAACTGCGGCAACAAGGGCACCTTCACCGAGCCGAAGATGTTCAACGGCCTGATGAAGACCTACCTCGGCCCGGTGGAGAGCGAAGAGGGCATGCACTACCTGCGCCCGGAGACGGCCCAGGGCATCTTCATCAACTTCAACAACGTGGCGACCGCCGCGCGCAAGAAGCCGCCGTTCGGCATCGCGCAGACCGGCAAGTCGTTCCGCAACGAGATCACCCCGGGCAACTTCATCTTCCGCACTCGGGAGTTCGAGCAGATGGAGATGGAGTTCTTCGTCGAGCCGGGCTCGGACGAGCAGTGGCACGAGTACTGGCTCTCCGAGCGCTGGAACTGGTACCTCGACCTGGGCCTCTCGGTGGACAACCTGCGCCTCTACGAGCACCCCAAGGAGAAGCTCTCCCACTACTCCAAGCGCACCGTGGACATCGAGTACCGCTTCCAGTTCGGCGGCAGCGAGTTCGCGGAGCTGGAGGGCATCGCCAACCGCACCGACTTCGACCTCTCCACGCACAGCAAGCACTCCGGCGTCGACCTGTCGTACTTCGACCAGACCAAGGGCGAGCGCTGGGTGCCGTACGTCATCGAGCCCGCGGCCGGTCTCACCCGGGCGGTGCTCGCCTTCCTGCTGGAGGCGTACGACGAGGACGAGGCGCCGAATACCAAGGGCGGCGTGGACAAGCGCACCGTGATGCGCTTCGACCCGCGGCTGGCCCCGATCAAGGTGGCGGTGCTGCCGCTGTCCCGCAACGAGGCGCTCTCGCCGAAGGCCAAGGACCTGGCGGCGCTGCTGCGCAAGCGGTGGATGGTCGAGTTCGACGACTCGCAGGCAATCGGCCGCCGCTACCGCCGCCAGGACGAGATCGGCACCCCGTTCTGCGTGACGGTCGACTTCGACACCCTGGACGACAACGCGGTGACCATCCGCAACCGCGACACCATGGCCCAGGAGCGGGTGTCGCTGGACCAGGTCGAGCGCTACCTGATCGAGCGCCTGCCCGGCTGCTGACCAGGTCGATCCACGACGGCCCCGCCCCGTTCCGGGCGGGGCGTCGCCGTAGCGCCGGGGTCCGGTGGCTTGCCGGCCAGGGTGACGTCGGCGAATGGACCGACCGGCCGAGGGTGTCGACCACCCGGTGGGTTGAGTCGGCCATGATCTCGTGCGAGCATTCCCGGCGTTGAATCTCATCACGGGGGTGTTCATGACGCGCGCGTCCAACGAGGACCACGACCACGACCCGAACCGCCGGCGCCTGCTGCGCCGGGCGGCCCACGGTCGCCGCCACGACGGCCGGCGCGGGCGTCGCCGCCGCGGTGGCACTGCCCGGCGCGGCCCAGGCGGCCCCGGGCGACAACCTCATCATGGGTACGACCAACGACGCCGGCCCGGCAACCACCACGCTGACCAGCGACGGCGGTGGTGCCGCGTTGGTGCTGACGAACCCGGCCGGCGCCCCGCTGCGGCTGGTGCCCAGTGACACCCTTTACCCGCAGGTGCTGGAGTCCGAGGCCGGCACGCTCGCGGTGGACAACCAGGGTGACCTCTTCGTCCAGGGCGGCATCCCGAACGGTGGTGAGTTCAGCGGTTGGGCGTGGACCAGCGAGTGGGCCACCACCTCGGTCGCCGTCCCGCCGACCCGGGTGCTCGACACCCGTGACGTCAACCTGCGCCGCAACATCGTCTCCGGCAGCCTGGACTCGCTGGGCCGGCTCCAGTCGGGCGTCCCGGTCGTGGTCGCCCTGGACAGCTACGTCCGGGACGGCTACGCGATCAAGGGCAACGTCACCGTGGTCGGCATGACCGGCGGCGGCGTGCTCACCGTCTGGGGCAGCGGCGCGAAGCCGACCGCCTCCACGGTGAACTGGTGGACCTCGGGACAGATCCTGTCCAACTTCCTCTTCACCGAGCTCGCGCGAGCGGGGCCTACCGCAGCGTGCTGACCCTCCAGGCGACCGCCTCGCCGACCCACGTGATCGTCGACATGACCAGCCTGCTGGTCGGCCACCCGAGCCAGGTGCTGCTCCGCTCGTAGCCGGTCAGGGCCGGCCGCCACCCGCCCACGCGGGCCGACGCCGTCCGACCGTCACCTGACCGCGTCCAGACTTCTCGATCCCATCGGGGGAATGACATGACTTCGTCCGGAACCGACCGTTCCGCATCACGGGCGCGCGTGCTGCGGCGGGCGGCCGTCACCGGTGGTGCGGCCGTCGCCGCGACCGCCGTCGCCGCGGCCAGCGCCGCCCCGGCCAGCGCCGCCACCGGCGACCCGGTAGCGCTCGGCCTGCCCAACCAGGGCACGCTGCCCACCACCGTGACGAGTTCCGCGGCGGGCGGGGCGGCGACCCTCGCACTCGGCAACTCCACCGGCGCGACCCTGCACCTCCAGCAGAAGGACGGCTCCTCGATCGCCGGCATGGTCGTCTCGACCCAGGCCGGGCTCGGTGTGACCGGAACTGACTCCGGCGGCACCGTGCGCGAGTACGAGGCGCTGACCACCGCGAACGCGACCATGCTGGTGCCGATCCCGCCGACCCGGGTGCTGGACACCCGCAGCGCGGCCGGCCGGGCCCGGCTGCTGGAGGGCGCCGGCCGGATCGACGGGCAGGGTCGGGCGGTCGCCGACAGCTGGCTGGTCGTGCACCTGGCCGGCATCGTCGAGTACGGCGACGGACTGTTCGGCAACATCACCGTGGCCAAGACCGAGCGGGGCGGCTTCGCCACCGTCTGGGGCAACGGCGACATGCCGCGCGCCTCCACCATCAACTGGTTCGGCGCCAACCAGCTGCTCTCCAACGGGGTGATCACGCAGACGGGCCCCTGGGAGACCGTCACGGGCGCCTACTACCCGGACACCATCTCCATCTACGTGCAGAGCGCGGCGGCCGTGATCCTCGACGTGACCGGCCTGCTGGTCTACCACCCGGACTCCGCCGTCATCAACAACCCCAAGAGCGTCTCCGGCGCCGGCCTCGCCGCCGACTCCGGCACGGCCAAGGCGCGCGCCGACGTGCTGAAGGCGACCGCCGAGCGGGCCGGCCGGAAGGCGCAGGCCCGTGCGTGACCACGGAACCGAGGAGACGAGCAGCATGACCACCGACGAGACCTCGTCGACCACCCGCCGCCGGGTCATCAAGACCGGCGTGGCCGTCGGCGCCGGTGTCGGCGCCGCAGCGATCGTCGCCACCCCGGCCAGCGCCGCCGCCGGCGCCCCGGTGCTCGCCGGACAGAGCAACGACGCGGGCACCGCGGAAACCCTGCTGACCGGCGGCTCCTCGGCCGGTCCGACGCTGGCCCTCGCGCACAACGGCTCGGGGCGGGGGGTGCTGCTCACCCCGACCGCCGAAGCCAGCATCCCGCAGGACCTGCCCACCGGCTCGCTGGCGGTCACGCCCGTGGGTGACCTGGTGATCGGCGGCAAGGGCGGTGCCAAGGCGTACGTCAACACGTCCCGCTGGGCGAACCGGACCATGGCGGTGCCGGCGCAGCGGATCCTGGACACCCGCTCGATGGGCAGCTACTCGCAGAACGTGCTCGCCGGAGCGGCTGACGTCACCGCCGGCAAGCTCAACGCGGGCAAGACCATCCACCTGACGGTCCGCAACGTGCCGCCGGCGCTGGCGGAGCGGGCTACCGCCGCGTACGTCAACATCACCGTGGCGAACACCCTCGCCGGGGGCGTGCTGATCACGCACAGCTCCTCGATCGCCCGGCCGAAGACCTCGTCGGTCAACTGGTGGGGGCCGAACCAGATCCTCTCCAACCTGGTCGAGGTGCAGCTCGGTAGCTACAACGGCGGCGCGCTGGCGTTCGCGATCTACGTCACCAGCGCCACGTCGGTCATCGTGGACGTCTCCGGCCTGATCCTCTCGGAGCCGATCACCTACTGATCCGGGTACCGGTCGCCGTCGGGGTGGGAGCTGGCTCACCATCACGGCGGCGACCGGGCACCGGACTGCCGGTCGGCGGGGACGACGTGGAATTCTTGTGCACGTGACCAGTCCCGCCGCCGCTCCCGCCGTCCCCCGCCCGCTCACCCTCGGGCGGCACGAGGTGTGGCCGCCCGTGGTGCTCGCCCCGATGGCCGGCATCACGAACGTCGGCTTCCGCCGGCTCTGCCGGGAGCAGGGCGGCGGGATCTACGTCTGCGAGATGATCACCACGCGGGCGCTGGTGGAGCGGAACCCGAAGACGCTGCGAATGATCGCCTTCGGCGCCGACGAGCAGCCGCGCAGCCTCCAGCTCTACGGCACCGACCCCGAGATCACCGCCGCCGCCGTGCGGATCGTCGTCGAGCGGAACCTCGCCGACCACATCGACCTCAACTTCGGCTGCCCGGTGCCCAAGGTCACCCGTCGGGGCGGCGGTTCCGCGCTGCCGTGGCGGCGCCGGCTCTTCGCCCGGCTGGTGACGGCCGCGGTGGCCGCCGCCGCGCCGGCCGGGGTGCCGGTCACGGTCAAGATGCGCAAGGGCATCGACGACGACCACCTGACGTACGTCGAGGCCGGGCTGGCCGCCCAGGACGCCGGGGTGGCCGCGGTCGCCCTGCACGGGCGTACGGCCGCGCAGCGCTACTCGGGTACCGCCGACTGGGACGCGATCGGCACCTTGAAGCAGGCGCTCGACGTGCCGGTGCTCGGCAACGGCGACATCTGGGAGGCCGACGACGCGCTGCGGATGATGGCGCACACCGGCGCCGACGGGGTGGTGGTCGGCCGGGGCTGCCTGGGCCGGCCGTGGCTCTTCGCCGACCTCTCCGCCGCCTTCGACGGGCGGCCCGAGCGGCGGCTGCCGACCTGGGTGAGGTGGCCGCGACCATGCGCCGGCACGCCGAGCTGCTGGTCGACCAGTTCACCGCCGGCTCGCGTACGCCGGCCCGGGGCGAGCGGGACGGCTGCACCGACTTCCGCAAGCACGTGGCCTGGTATCTGAAGGGCTTCCCGGTGGGCAGTGAGCTGCGCCGGTCGCTGGCGATGGTGGAGAGCCTGACTGAGTTGGACGACCTGCTCGGCAAGCTCGACCCGGCCGAGCCGTTCCCGCAGGCGGCGCTGGGCCAGCCGCGGGGCCGAACCAACTCGCCGGGCAAGGTTTCCCTGCCCGACGGCTGGCTGGCCAGCCGGGACGACGACTCGGTCCCCGAGGGCGCCGAGCTGGACGACGTCCGGCGGGCTGACCCGTTCCGTCCCCGCCCGCCCTCCAAGGTGGCGGGCGCGAGCGCCCCGCCGGATGGGTCTCGCCCGCCCGCCCTCCAGGGTGGCGGGCGCGAGCGTCCGCGGCCGGACCGGTCGGCCCCGCCGCCGGTCCCGTCGGCTGGGCCGGTGGAGGTGCCCGGCGAGGCCGAGCCGGTCGGCGCCGGCTGTGGCCGCTGGCCTCTGGGCATGACAAGGGCCGGTCCCCGGGTGGGGGCCGGCCCTTCGTGTTGTGGGTGGGTCAGGAGGCGGAGTAGCCGCGGGTGGCGATCCAGTCGGCGAGGTTGTCGACGCTGATCCGGT
>JAEVHO010000317.1 GCA_016802835.1 Micromonospora sp. ATA32
CGGTCCCACGGGTCAGCCGGGCGTTCGGCGGTGCTGTCCCACGGGTCAGCCGGGCGCTCCGCGCTGCGGTCCCAGGGGTCGGCCGGGCGCTCCGCACCCCGGTCCGGGGGGTCGGTCGCCGGCTGCGGCCAGGAGTCCGCCGTCGCCCGCCGGTTCCGGCGCGTGGGCCGCCCGGTGTCCCCCCGGTCGCTCTCCTCCGGTTGCGTCGCGGATTCCTCGCCGCCGGACCAGATCACCTCCGGGCGGCGGGACGGTGAACGGCGTGGCCGGACCTGCGGCACCACGCCCGAGACCGGGTCGTCCTCGGACGAGTCCGCGCGCCGGCTGCCGACGTATCCCTGCTCGTGGGGGCGGTCGATGGTCCACTCGCTGGTGTGCTCGGAGGCCGGGGCCGCACCGACCACCGGCGTCTCCCGCCAACCGGACTCGCGGCGCCGACCGTCGACGGACTCGGCGGCGGGCCACCCACCGCAGGATCGGGGGCGGTCGTCCTCGTCGTCGGGGGCGGCGTGCCGGCCACCACCGTCGGCCGTCTCGATGCCCGACTCCACCGCCCAGCGCGGTAGGTAGGCGTCGATCGGCTCCTGCTGGCCCCGTTCGATGGCCCGCCGGCGGCTGGGGGTGCGGTAGCGCTCGGTGCCGGAGGCGTACGGGTCGGGGAGCGACTCGCCGGGGTCGTCCCACGGGGCGATCGGCTGGCGCTCGCGCGGGTTGCCTTCCCCGCGTCCCCAGTCCCGGTAACTCACGGCCGGAGCGTGACCCTTCTCAACCGAAAGTGCAATCCGCTGTCCAGGTGTAGCCGTTCGCTGGAGATAGTACGGGACGATCGGCCCCGCAGGCCGACCAGAAATTTCTCCTCCACAGGGTGGGGATCGCATAACCGCACGTCAGAGCGATTGTGCCCGGAATTCCCCAACACTTATCCACACCCTGTGCACACGCTGCGCACATGTGCCTCCACCCTGTCCACAGGTTGTCCCTAGGCTCGTCCACCGCCGCTGTTGAGGGTCTGACCTCGGCTTCCGTATGGTTGACCACCGACCGTCCGGACGATGTCCCCCGATCGACCGGCCCGGTCCGATCGCGGAAGTTGTCGTACTCCGCCGGTAGAGCTGAACTCGATCCGTCGCAGTGGGAGGGGGCACCCGTGTCGGTCACCGACGACATGCGGGCGGAGTCGCGGGCGGGCGGCCAGCCAATGGCGCCGGCACAGCGGGACGGGCAGTTCGACAAGACCCCGCCCCAGGACGTGGCCGCCGAGCAGTGCGTCCTCGGCGGCATGCTGCTCTCCAAGGACGCCATCGCCGACGTCGTCGAGATCCTCAAGACCAACGACTTCTACCGGCCGGTGCACGCCACCATCTTCGACGCGATCCTCGACATCTACGGACGGGGCGAGCCGGCCGACCCGATCACCGTGGCGGCGGCGCTGGCCGACTCCGGTGACCTTGGGCGGATCGGTGGGGCGCCCTACCTGCACACCTGCATGGCCGCCGTGCCAACGGCGGCGAACGCCGCCTACTACGCCCGGATCGTGAGTGAGCGTGCGGTGCTCCGGCGACTGGTCGAGGCCGGCACCCGGATCGTGCAGCTCGGCTACGGCACCGCCCAGGGCGGCAGCCGCGACGTCGACGACGTCGTCGACCTCGCCCAGCAGGCCGTCTACGACGTCACCGAGCGCCGGGTCAGCGAGGACTTCGCGGTCCTCGCCGACATGCTCCAGCCCACGCTCGACGAGATCGAGGCGGTGGGTGCCCACGGGGGCATGATGACGGGGGTGCCGACCGGCTTCACCGACCTGGACCGGCTGCTCAACGGCCTGCACCCCGGCCAACTGATCATCGTGGCCGGCCGTCCTGGTCTTGGAAAAAGTACCGCTAGCATGGACTTTGCCCGGCATGCGGCTATTCGTGCCAACCAGGCCGCAGCGATCTTCTCCCTCGAAATGAGCAAGGTCGAGATCGTCATGCGGCTGCTCTCGGCCGAGGCGCGGGTGCCGCTGCACGTGCTGCGCAGCGGCCAGCTCTCCGACGACGACTGGACCAAGCTGGCCCGCTGCATGGGTGAGATCAGCGAGGCCCCGCTCTTCGTCGACGACACGCCCAGCATGAACCTGATGGAGATCCGGGCCAAGGCGCGCCGGCTCAAGCAGCGGCATGACCTCAAGATGATCGTCGTCGACTACCTCCAGCTGATGACCTCGCCGAAGCGCACCGAGAGTCGGCAGCAGGAGGTCGCGGACCTGTCCCGAGGCCTGAAGCTGCTGGCCAAGGAGGTCGAGTGCCCGGTGATCGCGGTCAGCCAGCTGAACCGTGGCCCTGAGCAACGTACGGACAAGCGGCCCCAGCTGTCTGACCTTCGCGAGTCCGGGTGCTTGACACCGGAGACTCGGTTGATCCGGGCCGACAACAACTCCGAGGTCACGCTCGGGGAGCTGCTTGCTGCCGAGGCCAAGGAAATTCCGGTCTGGGCGCTCGACGACAATCTGCGCTACACCCCGCGAACCATGACGCACGTGTTCCCGAGTGGCAGCCGGGAGGTGTTCCGGATGACTCTGGCATCCGGAAAGCAGATCGATGCGACGGCCAACCACCCCTTCCTCACCTTCGCCGGGTGGGTGCCACTCGGCGAGCTGGAAGCCGGGGCGCGGATAGCTACCCCCCGACATGTGCCGCCACCCTTGGCGACGCGACCCTGGGCAGAGGCTGAGGTGGTTTTGCTGGCGCACCTGCTCGGCGACGGCTCCTTCGTGCGGCGTCAGCCCATCCGATACGCCAGTTGTGACGAGCTGAATCTGCAGGCTGTATCGGAGGCGGCGAAGCATTTCGGCATCTCCACGATCCGGGACGACTACCCCGCCGCCCGAGTGACCACCCTGCGACTTCCCGCTCCCTACCGCTTGGCCAGAGGGCGGCGGAATCCGGTCGCCGAGTGGCTGGACGGTCTGGGCTTGTTCGGCCTGAGGTCACACGAGAAGTTCCTACCGCCGTCGGTCTTCGCTCTTCCCAAGGAGCAGATCACCACTTTCCTTCGCCATCTCTGGGCGACGGATGGTTCGGTATGCGTCAACAAATCCGGACGTGGGGGGCGGGTGTCCTTCGCGTCCACCAGCCGCCGAATGCTGGAGGATATCTCCCGTCTTCTCCTGAGGTACGGCATTACCGCTCGCCTGAGGGCGGTGCCCGTCGCGCGTCACCGGCCGCAGTACACCCTCGACGTCTCGGGGCGGGACGACCAGTCGCGGTTCCTGCGAGAGATCGGGGTGCATGGAGCACGGTCAGCCAACTGTGCGGACCTGCTCGCCTCACTCGATCCCATCGAGAGCAGCACCAATGTCGACACCGTGCCGAGGGAGGTATGGACCCGGGTCGGGAGATCCTGGTCGATCAGGGGATGAGTGACCGTGACTTCGCCGTAGCACTCGGCACCCGGTTCTGTGGCAGCACGATGTGGAAGCGCGCTCCCAGCCGATCGAGGCTTGCGAAGATCGCACAGGTTCTGGATGCCGCAGACCTGGACCTGCACGCAACCAACGACATCTTCTGGGACCAGATCTTGTCAGTCGAATCCATCGGAGAGCGCGATGTGTACGACGCGACCGTCCTCGGCACCCACAACTTCATAGCCAACGGGATAGCCACGCACAACTCGATCGAGCAGGATGCTGACGTGGTCATCCTGCTGCACCGGGACGACTACTACGACAAGGAGTCCCCGCGCGCGGGCGAGGCGGATTTCATCGTCGCCAAGCATCGAAATGGCCCCACCGACTCGATAACGGTGGCAGCTCAGCTTCATCTTTCGCGCTTTGTCGACATGGCGATCGTGTGATCACCCCACCCATACCGCTGTCGGGAGCGATGAGTTTCCGTGGCCCCGACCGTCACACCACAGTCAGCGCCGGTCCCGGTAGGCCGGCGGGTCGGGTACGAGAGTGGGGACATGCCGATGAGCCACGGTGGCGTGATGACGGAGCTGGACCAGACGTCCTTCGGTGAGCTGACGCAGCGGCACCGGCGCGAGTTGCAGGTGCACTGCTACCGCATGCTCGGCTCGTCTGCGGAGTCCGAGGACCTGGTGCAGGAGACGTTCCTGCGGGCGTGGCGTCGCCGGGAGACATACCAGGGGCGAGCCAGTGTGCGGGCCTGGCTCTACCGGATCGCCACCAACGCCTGCCTGAGACTGCGGCCTCGCCGGCGGCCCGGGAACTGACCTACGCGACGAACGGTCGGCGCACCAGGGCGGGTCAGCCGACGAGCGGGAACCAGCCGGCGACCTCGCCGAGTTCGAGCCGGTCCCGCTCGCTGATCGGGAGCCGTCCGGCCGCCTTGAGCAGGAACTCGTGGTCGTCCCAGTCGACCGGGCGGACCGCCTCGTCGCTGAGCAGTCCGTCCATCGTGGCCACCGCGACCCGGGTGGGCAGGGGGCCCGGCACCGGGGCGTCGGGAAGGTCGAGCACCAGGTCGAGGTGGTGGATCACCGCCTCGGTGGTCAGGGTGGCGAGGAAATCCGGCACTCGCAGCACGTGGCCCTGGGTGGTGACGAAGCCGGACGGGCCCGCGGCGCGGCCGCCCGGGCGGCCGCGGGGGCGGTGTCCGACCAGACCCGGACCACCCCGCTGGGCCGTTCGAACGCGCCGGCGGAGCGGCGGACCCACCAGGCGTGCCGGGCCCCGTCGCCGTGGCCGCCCGGCGGAAACGACTGCCAGTAGCTGACATCGTCCACGTCGGCCGGGCCGTCGGCGGGACTCGCCAGCGCGACCAGCGCGCGCTGCGCGTCGCAGAGCACGTGGAACAGCAGGTCGACGACGAGCCAGCCCCGGCATCGGGTAGGTCGTAGCAGGTCGCCGTCGTCGAGCCCGCCGACCACCCCGGTGATCCCGTCGTACGCGTGCGCCAGCGCCTCGTGCTGCCGGATGCCCGTCATGGACGCAGCCTCGCACGGGCGGACCGGATCGGCATTCCCTGCGGTTCCGGGTGGCCGACGAGGTGACCGGACCGGGCCGGCTCGGTGCCGGCCCGGTCGACGACGGTCAGCCGAACATCTCGTCGAGGAAGCCCTTGTGCTTCTTGCGCTTGTAGTGACCGTGGTAGCCGTAGTGCTGCTGCTGGCCATGCCCGCCGTACGCGGGGGCCGGCGGGTAGCCGTGAGCGGGCGGGGGCGGGGGCGGCGGCACGGCGCCGTAGCCCGGCTGGTGCGGGGCGGGGGCCGACGGCGGGTAGCCACCCGGGGTGTGCGAGGGCTGGCTCGGGGAGGGGGCGCCCTGGTGCTGGTTCCAGTTCGCCTCCGCCTCGAACAGCTTCTCGAGTTCGCCGCGGTCGAGGAAAATCCCCCGGCACTCGGTGCACTGGTCGATGACGACACCGCTGCGCTCGTACTGGCGCATGTCTCCGTGACACTTCGGACAGGTGAGCTGCATGACTCCGAAGGTACCCGGTCGGGTCACCCGGTCGTCGTCAGCGCGTCGATCACCTCGTCGTCGGAGACCTCGTGGAAGTCCTCGTAGTAGGCGCTCACCGCGCCGAACTCGGGTGGCCGCTGGGGGCAGACCACCTCGTCGGCCTCGGCCGCCAGCATCTCGAACGCCTGCTCAGAGCCGACCGGCACCGCCACCACGACGCGGCGGGCGCCGAGCCGGCGGGCCACCGCCACGGCGGCCCGCGCGGTGGCACCGGTCGCCAGGCCGTCGTCGACGATCACGGCGGTCCGTCCGTCGAGGTTCAGCGGCGGCCGTCCGGCCCGGTAGAGCCGCTCCCGGCGCTCCAGCTCGGCCTGCTCCCGCCGGTTTACCTCGGCGATGTCGTCCGGGCTCAACCGGCCGGCGACCTCGTCGTTGAGCACCTGCACCCCGCCAGGGCCCAGCGCGCCGAAGGCCACCTCGGGCGCCCACGGCAGGCCGAGCTTCCGGACCACCAGCACGTCCAGCGGCGCGCCGAGCCGTTCGGCGACCACCTTGGCCACCGGTACGCCGCCGCGTACCAGGCCGAGCACGATGACGTCCGGCTGTCCGGTCAGCCCGGCGAGCCGGTCGGCGAGCATCCGGCCGGCCTCGGCGCGGTCGCGGTAGGTCGTCATGCCCTCAGGTCTACGCCCTGCCGCCGGGGTTCGCCGGGCAGTCCGGCGAAGATGTCCGACCGACAGGCCGGAACGGTCACCCGGTCGGTGCGCTGCTCGTCGCCCCGGCCGGCGCCGAGATCGCCGGTCGCCTCCGCGGGTCGGAGCGCGGGCGCCAGACCAGCAGGGCGAGCGGGTAGAGCAGGTGAGCCGAACCGGGTCGAGGGCATCAGCGCGATCGCGGCGAGCAGCCCGTACCCGCAGATGAGGGCGGCGGCGCCGGCCGTGCGG
>JAEVHO010000318.1 GCA_016802835.1 Micromonospora sp. ATA32
ACCCGTCCGCAGCAGCTGTGCTCCTGGGCCGGCATGACACCCCGGCACCGCGAGTCGGACACGAAAGTCCACCGTGGGCGCATCACCAAGCAGGGCAACAACCTCGTCCGCTGGGCTGCGGTCGAGGCCGTCCAGCGCGTCCACCACGGGCCCCTCGCCGCCACCAAGGCCCGGCTGGCTGTCCGGCGAGGCAACAACATCGCCAAGGTCGCCGCCGCCCGCGAACTACTCACCCTCGTCTTCTACGGCCTCCGCGACGGACATATCCGCTGCCTGGCCACCCGACCGGCATGAACACCCCCGGTCCCGGCGCGGCCAGGCGCGAGGTCGTTGTCTGTCTGACCCCCACCGGCGTGGTCGAGTGATTCTGATTGACCCCGCCTGGCCGCGGCCGTTTCACTTCATGCCACCAGGGCAGACCCGCGTGGCGAAGGAATGACCGGCACCGGGACCTCCCGGCTCGCCAACTCGTCCACATTACGGACGGTGAAGAACACGGCCACACCCCCACAACTTCACCAGCTGAGCGTGTGTCTCCCGGCGCACCGATTCTGCGCCGCACGGGATCGGCGTCAAGACCAAGCCGCTGACGCGGTCGACCTCCGGTCGAGTCTTGACCCCGACCCCTTACCAGCGTTTGCCTGCACCGAGCCGGGAATCAGCACAAACCGGTCGCAAGCAGTCCGACCAAGAAGGGTTGACACGGCCCCACTCCTTCAGGAATGACAGACCTCACTCACAACCAAAATAAGGCAGGCCCCGGCCGAGCGATTCCGCCGCCGACCGAGGCCCTAACGGAACGTAGGAGGTTCCGCTAATGCGCCACCCTATCCGCCCGCGCGCCTATGTCGCCGGGCCCGCCCTGGCTACCCGCGAACTGGCCGCCGCCGTGGACGTCCTGGCCACCGCCGGGTATCTGGTCACCTCGGCGACCGCCACCGACCCGGGCGACCCGGACGCCCTGGTCGCCGACGTCGCCGACGACCTGGACGCGGCCCGCGCCGCCGATGTCGTCGTCACCCTGCCGAGCGCGGAGGACTTCCCCGAGCCTGTCTACGCCGCCCTGTTCGGCGTTCCGGTGGTCACGCTGGGCGAAGCGCTGGCGGTCGCCCGATGACCGCCCGCGCGACCCGCGCCGCCCGCGCCGAGTCCGTCGTCCTGGTCGCGATCCTCCTGGTTGTCGGCCTCGCCGCCGGGGCAGCGTCGTTTACACACGTCCACGACTGGACGATGACCAGCAGCCCCGACGGGACGCCCGATTGGTTCGGCTGGGCGAACGCCTGCATCAGTGAACTGGTCCCGGTGGCCGCCCTCCTGGACACCCGCCGCCGTCGCCGGGCCGGGAAGCCGACCGGCTACCCGCTGGCCCTCCTGATCGCCGCCGCGTGCCTGTCGCTGGCCGCGCAACTGGCCGTTGCCAAGCCTGGCGTATCCGGTGGCCTCCTGTCGGCCGTGCCTGCTCTCGCCTTTATGGCCCTGGTGAAGCTGGTCTTCGCGTCGTCGTCCGCGACGGTCACGGCCACCGCCGCGACCGCCACGGCCACGGCCACGGCCACGGGCGCCCGGGCGGACGACCACACGCCCGCCACCGCCCGGCCGCTGGTCACGGCCACTGTGGATGACGTCCCCCGGGCGGGGTCCGGGCGGACGGCCACGGCCACGCCCACCGCCGCCGAGGTCGCCGAGGCCGCCGCGAAGGCTGCCCCGGTCCGCGCGACCCTCGCCGGCCGCTGAACGCCCGCGGGACCGGACCGCCGGGTCGCTCAAGATCCGCTACGGTACGCCGATGCGCATTGACACCGGACAGGTCATCATGCGCCGCTACCACCGCGGCGGCCGGTGCGCCTGGATGCAGCCGATGCGGGTGATCGCCGACGACGACGGCCGGACCCAGCACGACCTGCCGATCGACGCGATGCACGAGCCACGACCGGCCTGCCCGCCGGCACGCTCTGAGGCCGACCAGCCGCCGGTAGGGTGCAGGTGATGACCACGGAGTACAGCGGCACCGGCGATCCCGCCCGCAGCCTCGCCCTGCTCTGGCGTACCCGGGAGCGGGCCAGCCGCAAGGGCCACCCGGACCTGAGCGTCGAGCGGATCGTCCGGGCCGCCATCGAGGTCGCCGACGGCGAGGGGCTGGGCGCGCTGTCCATGCGCCGCGTCGCCGAACGCCTCGGCGTCGGCACCATGTCGCTCTACACCCACGTGCCCGGCAAGGGGGAGCTGCTCGACGTCATGCTCGACACCGTCTACGCCGAGACCGCCCGCCCCGACGAGGTGCCCGGCGGCTGGCGGGACCGGCTGGCGCAGATCGCCCGGGAGAACTGGGCGCTGTACCTGCGCCACCCGTGGCTGCTGCAGGTCGCCACCACCCGCCCCCCGCTGGGCCCCAACGTCACCGCCAAATACGAGTACGAACTGCGCGCCGTCGACGGCATCGGCCTGACCGACCTGGAGATGGACGCCGTCATCACCCTCGTCGGCGGGTACGTCCACGGCGCGGTCCGCGGCGCCGTGGACGCCGCCCAGGCCGCCCCGCACACCGGGATGACCGACGAACAGTGGTGGCGGGCCCATGCCCCCTACCTGGAGAAGGTCCTCGACCCGCGCCGGTTCCCCCTCGCCGCCCGAGTCGGCACCGCCGCCGGCACCGAGTACCAGGCCGCCGGCAACCCCACCGCCGCCTTCGAGTTCGGCCTCGCCCGCATCCTCGACGGGGTGCAGGCACTGGTCGGTGACCGCCCGGCCGGCGGGACGCCGGACGCGGACCGATAACCTTCCCGCTATGACGATGCGGCCCATCCGGATCATCGGCGACCCGGTGCTGCGCACCCCGTGTGAGCCGGTGACCAGCTTCGACGCCGACCTGCGTGCCCTGGTCACCGACCTGATGGACACCATGCTCGGCGCGCCCGGCCGGGCCGGCGTCGCCGCCCCGCAGATCGGGGTCAACGCCCAGGTGTTCGTCTACGACGCGGGCGGCCACCGCGGCCACATGATCAACCCGACGGTGGAGCTGTCCGACGAACTCCAGGACGACGACGAGGGCTGCCTGTCCATCCCCGGGCTGTACTTCCCGACCCCGCGGGCCGCGCACGCCACCGCGCACGGCTTCGACCAGCACGGCGAGCCGCTCACCATCGCCGGCAGCGGTTTCCTGGCCCGCGCCCTGCAACACGAGAACGACCACCTCGCCGGTCAGCTCTTCGTCGACACGCTGCGCGGGGAGACCCGGCGGCGGGCGCTGCGCGAGATCCGCGCCGGCCGGTTCCACTCACCCAGCCGTAACAGCTGACCGGGCCACCCGACGACGCCGTGGGGGCGGCCGACAACCGACCACCCCCACGAACGTCCGCTCAGATCACCACCGTCGGTGGATCACTTCGGCGGGGGAGCGACCAGGCAGACCGCCGGGTTCGACACGTTGCCGAAATTGTCCACGCCCACGATGAGCGCGTCACCGCGCAACGTCACCTTGTAGTCGATGTCGCCGGCGCCGTCCTTGATCCTCGACTGCGCGCCCGGCGCCTGCACCAGCTTGATCTTGGTGCGGCCGGGAACGGCCCGAAGCTCACCGCCGGATCGGTGGCGTCGCGGATGTACACGTCCACCGCGGTGTCGACGAGGTCGGTCGCCGTGAGCTGGTAGAACCCGTCCGGGTTGTACGAGCCGGGGATGTTGCCACCACTCGGGTTGTTCGTCGGGACGCACCCCGTCGTCGGCGCGGTGGTGTCCACGACCTTCATCACCGCGGTGTCGCTGCCGGTGTTCCCGGCCGCGTCGGTGGCCGTGCAGGTCACCGTCGTGGCGCCGAGCGGGAACGTGCTGCCCGACGGCGGGACACAGGTCGCGTCAGCGGCCCGTCGACGTTGTCGGTCGCCGACGCCGGGTAGGTGACGACCGCGCCGGCGGGACTGGTCGCCTCCACGGTCCGGTCGTCGACGACCACGGTCGGCGGGGTCACGTCGTTGACCCGTACGGTGATCTGCTCGACGAACGCCGGCCCGCCGGACAGCCCGTTGAGCAGGAAGTCCACGGTGCAGTGCAGGGTCGCGCCCTGGACGGCGTCACCGGCGACGGTGATCGTCTCCGCGAACGGCACGGCGCTGCCGCTCTGCTGGGTCCGCGACGCCGCGTCGAAGCTGACGGACAGCCCCGGGTCGCAGGACGTCACCGTCGGGGTGACCGTGACGTCGAGGTCCCGCAGCCCGCTCAGGATCGCCGCGGTGACGGTGTCCGGCGCGCTGCCGACCAGCTGACCACCGGTCGCGGCGACCACGTGGGCCGCCTGCCCGTCGGCGTTGAGCCCGCCGCCGCCACCGGAGACGTTCACCGCGAGCACCCGGGCGTCGTCGGCCTGCAGCGCCGCTTCCGCCTGCGCCAGGGTGTGACCGGCGCTCGGGTCGTGGCTGGGGGCGTCGCCCACCAGCACCACCAGCCGGCTGCTGCCCGACCGGTAGGCGATCGCCCCGTCGGAAACCTGGAACAACGCGTTCACCCACGCCTCGGGGACGTCCCCGCCGCCGCCGGCGGCCAGGGCGTTGACCGCGGTCTGCAGGGCAGTGGCGTCGTCGGTCAGGTTCTGCCGCACCCGGAACAGCTCCGCGCCCTCACCCTCGTCGCGGTAGGAGGCCACCGCGAACTGCGCGCCCGGCTGGGCCGAGCGCACGTCGGTGATCACCTGCTGCAGGTTCGTCCGCACGTTCGCGATCGCCCCGCCCATGCTGCCGGTCGTGTCGACCAGCAGCACCACGTCCGGCTTCGGCGGGATCGCCGGCGTCGAGACCACCTTGCTGATCGGGATCGTCGTGCCGGGATCGCTGGCCCGGTCCACGGTTGCCGGGTCGACGCCCGGCGCCGCCCACGCGGGCGCGGCCAGCGCGGTCACCATCGCCGACACGGCGGCGACGAACGTCACCGCCCGACTTCGCCCGCGAGCTGTGCGTACTGTCATGCGCTTGCTCCTTCAGCTCCGCCGCGCGACGGGCGCGCAGCCTCTGCCCGAAGACGCTAGGGGCCCGCAGGTCTTCCGCCGGTCCGACATCAGCCCAGCTCACGGTCGGGTTATTGACCCGGCGTGGCGGCTGGACATGGCAAGCTTTCAGGTCTGATCGGCGATCGACAGTGTGAACTCGCCGTAGTCGGCGACCCGGGTGAACCCCAGCCGGTCGTACAACCGCACCGCCGCGACGTTGTCCGCCCTGACATTGAGGGTGACATGCGCGACCCGCTCGAGCAGCCGCCCGCACAGCGCCGCCACGGCCGCCCCGCCCAGCCCGCGACCGCGTAGCCGGGGAAGGGTGGTCACGTTGCCCAACGCCGCCACCCGGTAGGTGGGGGACCAC
The DNA here is from genome assembly GCA_016802835.1 of Micromonospora sp. ATA32. Lineage (GTDB taxonomy): Bacteria > Actinomycetota > Actinomycetes > Mycobacteriales > Micromonosporaceae > Micromonospora. Next base: position 5,346 of record JAEVHO010000318.1, read on the forward strand.
ACGTGCACGCCGGCCACCGCGACGAGATCCTCCCCGTGCCGGATCCCCACGTACTGGCCGGTGTCGAGCATCCGCGGGTCGAACCAGTTGCCCGGATAGGCGGCGGCGTACAGGGCACGCAGCCGCGGCAGATCAGCCGCCGACAACGGCTCACCGGCCGGCTCGACCCGCGCCAGGCGCGCCGGGTCGGTCAGCGCCATCTTCAGGTGCGCGCCGCCGGCCTCGAACCGGAACGACGGCGCGAGCGCGGCTCCAGACCGGGGGAGAGGTGGGCGTAGAGCCGGGCCGGCAGCATCGGCGCCAGGTCGCTCAGCAACGCCGCCAGCTCCGCGAGCCCGCCGCAGGGCGCGAACGCCAGCAACGTCGGCGGGGTCACCCCGTGATAGAGCAGCGCCACCTGGTCACCACGTCGGAACCACGAGGTGTACGGCCAGAAGAAGTCGTCCAGGTCGCCCAGCTCGTAGGCGTGCAGCGCGGGGTCCCGACCCAGCAGCCGCGCCAGGACGGCCCGGTCGTGTTCGGCGCGTACCGGCATCCGCCGATGATCACACATTCGCCGTCACCGGCCGGTCAGCCGGTCACCCACTGGTCGTAGCCCAACTTCCCGACCAGCGCCAGCACCACCACCAACAGCACGATCCGCACGAAGCCGGAACCACGCCGCAACGCCATCCGGGCCCCCAACGCGGCCCCCGCGATGTTGCACACCGCCATCGCCGCGCCCAGCAACCACCACACGTGCCCGGTCGCCGCGAACACCACCAGCGCACCCAGGTTCGTGCCGACGTTGACCAACTTCGCCATCGCCGAGCCGTGCACGAAATCCGCGCCGACCAGCGCGGTGAACGCCACCACCAGGAACGTGCCGGTGCCCGGCCCGATCAGCCCGTCGTACAGGGCGTTGACCAACTTCGCCATCGCCGAGCCGTGCACGAAATCCGCGCCGACCAGCGCGGTGAACGCCACCACCAGGAACGTGCCGGTGCCCGGCCCGATCA
>JAEVHO010000319.1 GCA_016802835.1 Micromonospora sp. ATA32
ACACCCCTGATGATCAAGGTGGTAAGAGCGGAGTGACCGGAGACGGTCACGCTCCGTTCCGTGGGAGCCCGGGGGTGCGATTCCCCCGGGCTACCCGACTCTGCTGCTCACCCCTCATCACGTTCAGACAAAACGATCCTCACGTCCCGCCGGTTACGCCCAACATTCATTTAATTAGGAGTTGTCAGCGGTGCTCGACCCGGCGGGGCAACACGAAGCTAGCCAGGATGGCGAGGAAGAACATGACAATCTGATAGACGAGGGCCCGCTCCATGGTTTTCTGGTAGGTCATCCGGGTGGCGTCGCGCTGAAACTCGTCGGCCCGGCCCGCCACGGCACGACAGGCAATTGAGTCCGCCGCTGGGTTGGCCAGTTCGATCCGTTCCTCGAAGCAGGTTCTGGCCTGCGCGACCACCGCGTCCGCCTCCGCCGGGGACACGCCCTGGGCGGTGAGCTGCTCGCGAAACGCCGCCTGCTGATTGTCGGCCGCTGGCAGCGACTGTGCGGAGAGCAGCACGAAGAACACCATGGAGCTGAGCGCGATGCCGACCGCCGCACCCATCTGCTGCACCGTGTTGAACACCCCGGACGCCGACCCGGCGGCGTCCAGCGGCACGTCGTTGAGGGTGTACGTGAGCAACGGCGCGAAGGTCATGCCCATGCCCGCCCCGCCGAGGACCAGGCCAGGCGCGAGTGCCCACGGTGAGATCACGTCGAAGGTGTTGACCGCGGCGATCAGCAGCACCATGCCGACGATCAGCATGCCCAGACCCAGTTGCAGGCCGAGGCGGCCCAGCTTGGGCGTGATCCGCCGAGCAGAGATCGCGGTGAAGAGCGGCACTGCGAAGCCCCAGATGACACCGACCATGCCGGCTTTGATCACCGAGTATCCCTGACCCATCTGCAGATACAGCATGTTGATCAGGAAGAACGGCATCACGCCGCCCATGAACAGCAGGGAGACCGCCAGACCGCCGCGGAAGGACCGGTGCGAGAACAGGGACATCGGGATGAGCGGCGAGTCGACCCGCCGCCGCTGGACCACCACGAGCGCCGTGAAGGCGGCGGCCGACCCCACGAGGCTGACAACCATCCACATGGCCGAGTCCAGCTCGCGGCCCTGGGTGAGCGGCAGCACCAGCAGGAGCATGCCGATGCCGACCAGGAACGCGCCGGCGATGTCCAGCCGCCGGGCCGACTCCGCCTTCGACTCGGGCACGAGCTTCAGCGTCACGACCAGGCAGACGATCGCGATCGGCAGGTTGACCAGGAAGATGGTGCGCCAGGTCAGGCCGGCGATGTTGGTGGCCGTGAGCAGCGCGCCGACGATCGGGCCGGCCACCGTGCCCACCGCGAACACCACGCTCAGGGCGGAGAACGCGCGCCCGCGGTCGTGCGGCGGGTACATCACCTGCAGGATCGACAGCACCTGTGGCACCATCAACGCGCCCATACCGCCCTGGACGAACCTCGCCACGATCAGCTGTTCCGGCGCCATCGCCAGACCCGCGGCCAGCGAGGCGAGCGCGAACCCCGCTATTCCGATGAGGAAGATCCGCTTGCGGCCGTAGATGTCACCGAGGCGACCACCGGTGACGAGCATGGTGGCGAAGGCGAGTGTGTAGGCACCCACCGTCCACTGGATGTCTGCCGGAGAGGCTCCGATCTCCTCCTGGATGGTCGGTAGAGCTACGTTGACGATGACGATGTCGAGCAGGTCGAGCAGCAACCCCAGGAGAACGGCGAAGAGGGCGATCGTACGCAGCCGCCCGGTGATGGGGGGCGGAGCCGGTGGCGGGGCGATCGTGTCGGCGGGCGGCTCGGTCGTTGCTCGTGTCATCGGCTGATCCCTCGTGACTCAACAGTCGGTGTGTGTGGTCAGGCTATCGGCGAAGACAGTCTATGCCTACCCTAGTAGGGTTTACTCGTATCGAAAGGACCGTGTCATGGCCGTCGCCGAACCCGCCACACACTTGCTGAACCAACCCGCCTTGTGGATCGGCGCGGAGGCCCTCACCGAGACGTCCGGTGGTCGGATCGAGCACGTGTACGCCGCGACCGGGCGTCCGACCACCGAGGTGGTGCTGGCCGGGCCGGCGGAGGTCGACTCTGCCGTCCGACTGGCCCGGGCATCCTGGCCTGCCTGGCGCGACCGGACCGCGGACAGCCGTCGCGACACCCTGCTCCGGCTGGCCGACCTGATCGTCGCGCACAGCGTCGAGCTGAGCCAGGTGCAGAGCATCGAGATCGGGTTGCCGGTGCAACTGGCCCGACAGATGCCCGCGATGGCCGCCGATCACCTGCGCTACTACGCCGGTTGGTGCGACAAGATCGGCGGGGACGTGGTGCCGACCTGGCCGGTGCGTAGCCTCGACTACACGCTGGACGAGCCGTACGGCGTCGTGGCCGGCATCATCCCCTGGAACGGCACCTTGATGTCCATGGCGCAGCTGCTCGGACCGGCGCTTGCGGCGGGCAACGCGGTGGTGGTGAAACCGTCCGAGCTGGCCCCGTTCGTAGCCCCGCGGATCGCCCGGCTGGCCGTGCAGGCCGGTGTTCCGGAGGGGGTCGTGGTGGTGGTGCCCGGCGGTGCCGAGGCGGGCCGGGCGCTGGTACGGCACCCCGAAGTGGACAAGGTCCACTTCACCGGGAGCGCGGCGACCGGGCGCGCGGTGCTCGCCGAGGCCGCGCAGACGCTCACGCCGGTGGCCCTGGAGCTGGGCGGAAAGTCCGCGCACCTGGTGTTCGCCGACGCCGACGTACGGTTTGCCGCCCGGATCGCGATGAGCGGTGCGGTGGCACTGTCCGGGCAGGGGTGCGCCAACGGCACCCGTCTGCTGGTGCACGACTCGGTGCACGAGCAGGTGGTGGAGACGGTGACTGCCCGGCTGCGCCGCGTGCCGTTCGGCGATCCGGCGGCGGAGCGTACGGTGATGGGCCCTGTAGTGTCTGAGGAGTCGTGTAATCGTATCCTCAGAGTCATCGAGCAAGCGCGCTCCGAAGGCGCGAGGCTGCTCTGCGGAGGGAGCCGGGCGGGTGGCGACCTGGCGGACGGATACTTCGTGGAGCCCACCGTGTTCGCCGACGTGGCGCCGGACGCCGAGCTGGCTCAGGAGGAGGTGTTCGGACCGGTGCTGACCGTGCAGACCTTCGGCACCGAGGAGGAGGCGATCGCGCTGGCCAACGGCACCCGGTACGGGCTCGGCGCCTATCTGCACACCAACGACCTGCGCCGCACCCACCGGGTGACCCGAGCCTTGGCAGCCGGTAGCGTCTGGGTGAACGGAGCGCCGGGACTGCTGCCCTCTGCCCCCTTCGGGGGAGTCAAGCAGAGTGGTTCCGGCCGGATCGGCGGAGCCGCAGGGTTGCGCGAATTTCTCAGACCCAAGAATGTCTGGATTCCTGCCTGAGTCTGCAGCTCTGAAGCTTGCGAGGGTCGCCACGCACACCGGAGCGTGCGGTAGCCTGAAGAAGTGTCCGGGCCGGAATCGAGATAGAAGCCGAGACAGAAGGACAAGCCGTGGCTCAGTACGTCGTCACCATTACGCCGGTCACCGGCGATGAAGGGCCGGAAGAGGAATCGTCACGGACCACCATGCGCATCTGCGCCGAGGATGGGCAAGTCTTCATCAAGGAACTGACCGTACGGGTCGCCGAGGATGCCCGGCTGGGCCCGGGTGACCTGCTGCAGGTCGACCTCGATCTGCTCATGCAGGCGTTCGTGGTCAAGCGTCCGACGGCGGTCGGAGCGCAGGCTGCCCCCCGCGAGATCGTCGCCCGATCCCAGCACACCGTATCGCAGCCGCAGTCCCCGTCGTCGCCTGCAGTGTCGGCTGGTGTGGCACCGACCAGGACCGACCGCGCCTACCGGCGGATGCCGGACCCGGCCGAACTCAAGGACATCTACCTGTTCAACCGCACCATCACCGGTGTCGCGCAGCACTACGGCGTGCCGACCCACACGGCGCAGGGCTGGATCACGCGGCTACGTCGCAAGGGCGTCATCCCCAGCGGAAAGTGATCGTCGCGCGGACGGCGTCTCATGCCCCGCTGCCGCCGTCCGCCCCGACCATCAGGGCACCGTACGCGGCGAACGAGTTCCGCCCGACCACGAAGTGCTGGGTTGCGGTACGGACGTCACGCATCCGTCGCTGCAGCGTCGCGCCGTCGTAGATGGCCGTACCGCCGGCCAGCCCGTAGGCCATGTCGACCGCCTGGGCCGCCATGGCGGTCGCCTGTGCCGCCGCCGCCCGGTAACGTGCGCGCCGCAGTGCGCCGTCGCCGTCGCCGTCGCCGTCGCCGTCGGTGTCGGTGTCGGCTCGGGAACCCGTGTAGTGGTCGTCGAACTGTGCGTACACCACCGCCCGGGCCGCCTGCAGCGTCATCTGCGCCTCGCCCAGCCGTTCCTGGAAGGTCAGTGACGACTGCAGGCGGGTGGCACTGAGTGCGGGCCTCTTGCCACTGGTGGCCAGGCTGGTCACGTCACGTAACGCCGCCGTCGCGATGCCGACCGCAGTGGCCGCGATGATGAGGCTGGACTGGGCGATGCCCGTCGCGGCCCGCTCCGCGGACTCGGCGCCCTTGGCCAGGGCCTGGTCCGCCGGGCAGAACACCTGGCCGACCGACACGTCGTGACTGCCGGTGCCCCGCAGTCCGAGCGTGCGCCAGGTGTCCACCACGGCGACGCGGTCGACCGGCAGCAGCATGATCCGGGTCGCCGGACGCTCGCCGTCCATGACCACCGTCCGACCGGAGACCAGCACGCAGTTCAGATAGATCCAGGACGCACGCTCGCATCCGGTCACGAAGGGCCACTGGCCGGACACCCGCCAGCCGTCGTCCACCGTGGTCGCCCGGCCTTTCGGCGCCACCGCGCCGGCCGCGTACACGTCCGGCCCTCCGGCGTACACGGCGGCCACCGTCACCGGGGGTGCACACCCGATGATGAGCTGGGACAGCGCCACCTGCCCGATCGACCAGGCCACCGACCCGTCTGCGGTGGCCAGCGCCTCGACCACGCGAAGCACGTCGGGCATGGCCAGCTCCGACCCGCCGTGGGTCCGGGGGACGGCCATGCGTAGGCAGCCGGCCGCGCGTAGCTGGTCCAGCAGACCGGTGGGAAGACCGCGATCGCGCTCCACGTCGTCGGCCCGCTTGGCGACCTCAGGCAGAAGCGCGCGAACCGATTCCAGGGTCGTCATGAGGCTCACCCTACTATCGTGAAAGATGCAAGGATAGTATGCGCGAACACTTCTAAACACTGTCTCGGAGGCCCCGATGACCGAGTCTCACGTGTTCGCCATGAGGATGTGGAAGACCCTCCTCGCCACGCAGGAACTCCTTTCGGTCTACCTCGGGGTGAAGCTCGGCCTGTACGACACCATGGCCGGTGCCACCGAGCCGATGACCGCCGCCGACCTGGCCCGCCACGCAGGGATGGACCCGCGGTACGCCAGGGAATGGCTGGAACAGCAGGCGGTGGCGGCCCTCGTCGAGGTCGCCGACCCGCACGCCGATGGCGAACAGCGGGGCTATCGCCTGCCCCCGGGGCACGCCACCGTGCTGCGTACCTCCGACGACCCGATGTCGATGGCCGCGCTGGCAGTACTACCGCTGGGCGGTATCGCCGCGGCGCTGCCGGCGCTTGTGGACGCGTACCGCACCGGCGCAGGCGTCGGAGACGACGTGTTCGGAGACGACTGGCGTGACGGACACTCCGGGGCCAACCGCTCGCTGTTCGCCCACGAGCTGGCCGGGTGGATCCGCGACAAACTGCCGGACGTGCACGCCGCGCTGAGCGAACCGGGACGCCGCATCGCCGACGTGGCCTGCGGCACCGGCTGGTCCAGCATCGCGCTGGCCCGCGCTTACCCCGGTGCCCGCGTGCACGGGCTGGACCTGGACGCCGCAGCACTGGCCGTTGCGGAGAAGAACGTCACGGCCGCGGGCCTGCCGGACCGGATCACCTTCCAGGTGCGCGACGCGGCCGACCCGGAGCTGGCCGGTGAGTACGACCTGGTCTGCCTCTTCGACGCGCTGCACGAGATGGCCCGCCCGGTCGAGGTGTTGCGGGCCTGCCGGCAGCTGTGCGCGCCGGGCGGGACGGTGCTGGTGATGGACGCCAAGGTCGCCGGCACGTTCACCGCGCCCGGCGACGACGTGGAGCGGTTCCAGTACGGCACCAGCGTGCTGCACTGCCTGCCCGCTGCCCGCGCTGCCGCCGGCTCCACCGGCACCGGCACGGTGCTGCGCCCGAGCATGGCGCGCGAGCTGGCCCTGCGGGCCGGCTTCCGCGGGGTGGCCGTGGTCAACGTGCAGGACCGCTTCCACCGGATGTACCGG
>JAEVHO010000320.1 GCA_016802835.1 Micromonospora sp. ATA32
ACCGGGTCGGCGAATCGTCGCCGAGGGGGAGCAGGTCCGGGTGGCCCCAGAGGGCGTCCCGGCCGGCGATCCCCCCGGTGCTCGGTCAGCGCCGCCCAGAGCGCCGCCGCCTCGCGCAGCCGGCGCGGGCGCAGCTCCAGGCCGACCAGGGCGGCGAACGTCTGCTCGGCCGGTCCGCCGGCGGCCGCCGGCGGCGGAACGCCTCGCCCAGCCGCACCACGTTCGGCAGCCGCCCCCCCGGCGGCGTTGTCCACCACGTGGCAGACCCAGCCCTCGACCAGGGCGAGCGCGGTCTCCAGCCGGGCCAGCGAGGCCTTCTGCGCCGGGGTGTCCTCCGGCGTGAAGATGCCCTCCAGGGCGATCGCCTGCATCGACTCCGGGTCGGTCGGGTCGACCGCCCCATCGCCTCCTCGATCGCCTCCCGGTTGACCCGGATGCCCGAGGCGTACGTCTCGACGGCGTTGAGCACGTGCCCGCGCAGCCACGGCACGTGCTGGAAGAGCCGCTGGTGGGCGGCCTCGCGCAGGGCCACGTAGAGGCGTACCTCGTCCTCGGGCAGCTCCAGGCCCTCGCCGTACGCCCGGATGTTGGCCGGGATCAGCGCGGCGGTGCCGGCCGGGCCGAGCGGCAGACCGATGTCGCCGGCGGAGAGCACCTCGGCGGCGAGCGACCCGAGCGCCTGGCCGAGCTGACCGCCGAAGAGCGCGCCACCCAGGGTGGCCACCATCGACTGCATCGGGCCGAGCTGGGCCCGCGCCTCCGGCGGCACCAGGTCGCCCATCGCCCCGACCATCCGGCTGGCCACCGGGTCGCAGAGCTTGCGCCAGACGTCCAGGGTCTTGTAGATCCACTCATTGCGGTTCCAGGCCAGCGAGGTCTGGATCCCCGAGGGCAGGTCGGAGGCCGGCTCGAGCCAGAGGTCGGCGAGCCGCAACGCCTCCTCCACCGCGTGGCGCTCGTACGGCGAGACCGCCGGATCGCCGGTCGCGGCGAGCTGACTGGCGGCGACCTGACGGGCCAGGTCCCAGTTGACCGGCCCGCTGCCCGGCGCGGAGAGCAGGTGCTGCAACTGGGACATGAACTGCTGCATCTGCGCGGGATCGTTGGGGTCTGGTGGTTGCCCACCCGGGAGCGCGAAACCGAACGGAATATCAGGCACGACCTCTACGGTACGCGGGCTGCGCCGCAGGTCGCCGCCACTGGCGTTGCGCTGAGGGCGAAGTCCGGGTTGCGCGCCGGACGCCGGGACGACGCTCGGTACGCTCTGCCGCATGAGACGTCGCGGCGTGACAGTTCTCCTCGGTGCTCTGCTCACCACCCTGCTCAGCATCGGCGTGCTCGGCGCGCCCATCCCGTACGTGGTGCTCGGCCCCGGCCCGACGGTCAACACCCTGGGCACCTCCAACGGCAAGGACATCATCCAGGTCACCGGGCGTCCCACCTCGACCTCCGCGGGACAGCTGCGGCTGACCACGGTGGGGGTGCAACCGACGGTCAAGCTGCGGTCGGCGCTCGCCGGCTGGTTCTCCCCGGACGAGGCGGTGGTGCCGCGCGAGCTGGTCTACCCGCCGGGGGAGTCCCAGGAGGAGGTGGAGAAGCGCAACGCCGAGGACTTCCAGAACTCGCAGTCCAGCGCCGAGACCGCCGCGCTGCGCAAGCTGGGGTACCAGGTCCAGGTGCTGGTCAAGACGGTCACGCCGGGCGGCCCCTCGGCGGGCGTGCTCAAGGCCGGCGACGTGGTCACCACGGTCGACGGTCAGCGGGTGACGACCGCGGGCCGGCTCACCGAGCTGATCCGGGCCAAGCCGGCCGGCACGCCCCTGACGATCGGGTACACCCGGGCCGGCGCCGCCGCCACGGCCACGGTCACCAGCCGGGAGCAGGACGGCCGACCGCGGATCGGCATCGAGATCGACCAGCAGCAGCCGCACCCGTTCACCCTCTCCATCGACCTGGGTGACATCGGTGGGCCGAGCGCCGGCCTGATGTTCACGCTGGGCATCGTGGACAAGCTGGAACCGGCGGACCTGACCGGCGGCAAGGTGATCGCCGGCACCGGCACCATCGACGACGAGGGGCGGGTCGGCCGATCGGCGGGATCGCCCAGAAGCTGGTCGGGGCGAAGAAGGCCGGCGCCAAGGTGTTCCTGGTCCCCGCGGACAACTGCGCCGAGGCGGTGCGCAACCCGCAGCCCGACCTGCCCCTGCTGAGGGTCGGTTCGCTCGACGACGCGCTGGTCGCGTTGGACACCCTGCGGGCCGGGGGGCAGCCCACCCGGTGCTGACGGCCGCGGCCCGGTCCGGGCCGTCGCCGACGGGCTCCGGTCGGGGTACGCCGGCCGCCGCGCCAACCCCGCGTGACCATGGGCCGACACGTTCAGGAACACCCCGTACTCTGGCTTCCTGGTCGGAATCGATCACATCGAGCGTGCGGAGCAGACAGTGGCCATGCGTAGCAGCCCCCTGCCGAGGATGAGCCGGCGCGGACGCGTCACCATCGGTGTCCTGGTCGGGGTGTTCGTGCTCTTCACCCTCCTGGGCTGGGGGGTGCAGGCCTGGACGGACTGGCTCTGGTTCGACGAGGTCCGCTACACCCAGGTGTTCACCAACGTGCTGGTGACCAGGCTGATGCTCTTCCTGGTCGTCGGGCTCGGCATGGCGGCGGTGATCGGCGGCAACCTCTGGCTGGCCCACCGGCTACGGCCGCGGCTGCGCCCGCACTCGTTGGAGCAGGCCACCCTGGAGCGTTACCGGATGGCGCTGAGCCCGCGGCTGGGCACCTGGATCGCCCTCGTCGCGGCCGTCATCGGGCTCTTCGCCGGGCTGTCCGCGCAGAGCCGCTGGAACCAGTGGCTGCTCTTCCGCAACGGCGGGAGCTTCGGGATCAAGGACCCGGAGTTCGGCGTCGACGTCGGGTTCTACGTCTTCCAGCTGCCGTTCTGGCGTTACCTGCTCGGGCTCGGCTTCACCACGGTGGTGCTGGCCGTGCTCGGCGCGCTGGCGGTGCACTACGTCTTCGGCGGCGTCCGCCTGCAGGGCGTCGGTGACCGGATGACCAACGCCGCGCGCGCCCACCTGACCACGCTGGTCGCGGTCTTCGTCCTGCTCAAGGCGATCGCGTACGTGCTGGACCGGCGGGCCATGCTGCTGGAGTACAACGAGGGCACCCGGCTGTACGGCGCCGGCTACGCCGACGTCAACGCCCTGCTGCCGGCGAAGGAGATCCTCGCCTACATCTCGATCGTGGTGGCGATCGCCATCATCGTCTTCTCCAATGCGGTGCTGCGGAACCTGGTCTGGCCCGGCATCTCGCTGGCCCTGCTCGGCGTCTCCGCGATCGCCATCGGCGGCATCTACCCGTGGGCCGTGCAGACCTTCGAGGTCAAGCCGAGCGCCAAGGACAAGGAAGCGCCGTACATCCAGCGCAGCATCGACGCGACCCGGGGCGCCTTCGGGCTGGTCGAGACGAAGAGCACGGCGTACGCGGCGAGCAACCTGACCCCGCCGCAGAGCCTCATCACGGACACCTCGGTGGTGCCGAATATCCGGCTGCTCGACCCGCAGCTGGTCTCCGAGACGTACACCCAGCGCCAGCAGGTCCGGCAGTTCTACGACTTCGGCGAGAAGCTCGACGTCGACCGGTACGGGACCGGCGGCAAGGTCCAGGACTACGTGGTCGGGCTGCGCGAGATCAACTACCGGCAGCTCACCGAGCAGCAGAACAACTGGATCAACCGGCACACCGTCTACACCCACGGCTACGGCCTGGTGGCGGCGCCGGCCAACCGGGTGGTCTGCGGCGGTCAGCCGTACTTCGTCTCCGGTTTCCTCGGCGAGGACAAGACGCAGCAGCAGTGCTCCTCGCAGACCGAGCTGATCCCGGCCGAGCAGCCGCGGGTCTACTACGGCGAGCGGATGGCCACCGGCGACTACGCGATCGTCGGCCAGACCGACCCGAACAAGAAGGCCGAGTTCGACCGGCCGGTCGGCGAGGGCGGCGGCGAGTCCTACACCTACACCGGCTCCGGCGGCGTCGAGATCGGCTCGTTCTCCCGCAAGCTGCTGTACGCGATCAAGGAGCAGGAGTCGAACTTCCTGCTCTCCGACGCGGTCAACGAGGACTCGAAGCTGCTCTACGTGCGCAACCCGCGGGACCGGGTGGAGAAGGTCGCGCCGTTCCTGACCGTCGACGGCGACCCGTACCCGGCGGTGGTCGACGGCCGGATCCAGTGGATCGTCGACGGGTACACCACCGCGGCGACCTACCCCTACGCCGAGCGGGTCAACCTCCAGGCGGAGACGGCCGACGAACTGACCGGCCGGGGCACCTTCCAGCTGGCCCGGGAGAACGTCAACTACATCCGCAACTCGGTGAAGGCGACCGTCGACGCGTACGACGGCACCGTCCGGCTGTACGAGTTCGACGAGTCCGACCCGGTGCTCAAGGCGTGGAACAAGGCGTTCGGCGGTGACCTGGTGCTGCCCAAGGCCGACATCCCGGTCGAGCTGGCCGAGCACTTCCGCTACCCGGCCGACCTGTTCAAGGTGCAGCGCAACCTGCTGACCAAGTTCCACGTGACCAATCCCGGCGACTTCTACTCCGCCCAGGACTTCTGGCAGGTGCCGAACGTGCCGGACGCGCCGGACAGCGGGCAGAAGCAGCCGCCGTACTACCTGTTCACCCAGTTCCCCGGCCAGGACGGGCCGCGGTTCCAGCTGACCTCCGCGGTCACCCCGAACGGGCGGCAGAACCTGGCGGCGCTGATCTCCGGGTCGTACGTCGACGGGAAGCCGGAGCTGGAGGTGCTGGAGCTGCCGGACCAGACCCGGATCTCCGGCCCGGTCCAGGTGCACCAGTCGATGACCAACAACGCCACCATCCGTACCGAACTCAACCTGCTCTCCTCGAACCAGGCCCAGGTCCAGTACGGCAACCTGCTCTCGCTGCCGTTCGGCGACGGGATGCTCTACGTCGAGCCGGTGTACGTCCGCAGCAACCAGCAGAACGCGCCGCCGCTGCTGCAGAAGATCCTCATGTCGTACGGCGACGGCGGGTCGTACGTGGTGCTGGCCAACAACGTCACCGACGGCATCAAGCAGCTCGTCGACCAGGGCAAGCGGGCCGGCCAGGGCACTCCGCCACCGGCCACCGGCGGCAACCCGCCACCACCGACCGGCAACAACCCGCCAGCGCTCCCCGGTGAGCTCGCCGACGCGGCCAACCGGGTGCAGGCGGCGATCACCGAGGTCAAGGCCGCGCAGACCTCCGGCGACTTCGAGCGGTACGGGCGGGCGCTGAAGGCGCTGGACGAGGCGATCACCGCGTTCCAGCAGGCGCAGCAGGCCGCCACGAGGCCGTCCGCGCCGCGCCGAGCGGCAGACCCGGCGGCGTCCCCCAACCCCTCGCCGAAGCGGCTGACTCCGACCAGGGCAGCGTGCCGGCGGCCCGTGGCCGTGGACCGGATGCGGTCCGCGACCTCGGGCCGCTGACGTCCCCGACCGTCGGCACGTGTCGTCTTTCCGACCGTCCGCATGATCGCCCTGTCCGACCCGCAACCCGGCGTCCCACCCGACCGTCCTGCCTATCAGACGAGGTGCGGGAGCAGGGGAGGGCGTGATCGTGGGATGAGGGACGCACAGAGCTTCGACGAGTTCTACCGGAGCACCGCCAGACGGATGGCCCGGTACGGCTACGCGGTCGCCGGCGATCACTCCGAGGCCCAGGACCTGGTGCAGGAGGCGTACGCCCGGGCCTGGCGCCAGTGGCGGACGCTGGCCGCCCATCCGGCGCCCGAGGCGTGGCTGCGGCTGGTGGTCACCCGGTTGGCGGGCGGACCGGTGGCGACGGTTGCGGGGGCTTGCGCTCGGCGCTGGCCCGCACCGGGCCACCGGAGTCGGTACGGCCACCCAACGAGGACACCGTGCTGCTGGTGGGCGCGCTCCGGCAACTGCCCACGGCGCAGCGCCAGGCGCTGGCGTTGCACTACCTGTTCGACATGTCCGTCGAGGACACGCCCGGGAGGCGCGGGTGCCGACCGGGACGGTGAAGTCCTGGCTGTCCCGTGGCCGGACCCGGTTGGCGGCCGTGCTGCCCGGTCCGGCATCCGAGGATCTGGAGGCCAACGATGTCGCGTGAGCTGTCCCATCTCTACGACGCGCTCGCCACGGACGCCGACGGGTACGCCGTCGCCGACCCGGAGGTGCTGCGCGGGCGCGCCGACCGGCGGCCCGGACCCGGGTGCCGCGACCGTGGTCGCGGCGGCGGTGCTGGCCGGTGGCATCGCGATCGGCACCCAGCTCGTGCCGGCCTCGACCGAGCGCGGCCCGCTCCCGCCCCCGG
>JAEVHO010000321.1 GCA_016802835.1 Micromonospora sp. ATA32
ACGGCACCGGCTGCGGGCCGGCGCCGCACCCGGGCGGGCGGTCGCCGACACGGTCGCGGCGGTCGAGGCGGTGGCCCCCGGCTCCCGGCTGAACCTGCTGCTGACCGACGGCGTCACCGCCGTGGCCACCACGGCGGGTCATGCCCTGTCGGTACGCGGCACGCCGGACGCGGTGCTGCTGGCCTCGGAGCCTCTCGATGACGACCCGGGCTGCAGTCGGTGCCGGACGGGCAGCTGGTGGTGGCCACGTCGACGGGGGTGCGCACGAGCGCCTGACGGGGGCGTGACGCCGACCGGACGTAGGTGGAGACAGGGACAACTCGTCCGACGGAAGGGACACCTGATGAGCGCGGAGCCACTGGAGATCTACCTCGAGGAGCAGGACCTCGGCCGGAGCCTGCGGGAGGACGTACAGGTCGGGCTGACCGCCGAGCCGAAGTGGTTACCACCGAAGTGGTTCTACGACGCCCGGGGCAGCGAGCTCTTCGAGGAGGTCACGGTGCTGCCGGAGTACTACCCGACCCGGGCAGAGCGGGCGGTGCTGGCCGAGCGGGCGGACGAGATCGCCGAGCTGACCGGGGCGAAGACCCTGATCGAGCTGGGCTCGGGTTCGTCGGAGAAGACCCGCTTGCTGCTGGACGCCTTCGCCCGCCACGGCGGGCTGGGCACCTTCGTGCCGCTGGACGTTTCGGTCAGCGCGCTGCGGCAGTCCACCGGGGAGATCGCCGCCGACTATCCGGGGCTGCGGGTACGCGGCATCGTCGGGGACTTCACCCGGCAGCTCGACCGGCTGCCCACCGGCGGTCGTCGGCTGGTGGTGTTCCTCGGCGGCACCATCGGCAACCTGTTGCCGGTCGAGCGGGCGGAGTTCCTGGTCGCCATGCGAGCCGCCCTGGAGGCCGGTGACTGGCTGCTGATCGGCGCCGACCTGGTGAAGGACCCTTCGGTCATCGTGCCGGCTTACGACGACGCCGCCGGGGTGACGGCCGAGTTCAACCGCAACGTGCTGCGGGTGATCAACCGGGAGCTGGGGGCGGACTTCGACCCGGAGGCGTTCAGCCACGTGGCGGCCTGGGACCCGGAGCACGAGTGGATCGAGATGCGGCTGCGCGCCGAGCGTCCGATGCGGGTCCGGGTGCTCGACCTGGACGTCGAGTTCGCGGCGGGGGGAGGAACTGCGGACCGAGGTTTCGGCGAAGTTCCGGCCCGAGGGCATCGCGGCGGAGCTGGCCGACGCCGGCTTCACCGTCCAGGCCTTCTGGACCGATCCGGAGGGGCTGTTCGGGGTGACGCTCGCCCGGGCCGACTGAGGGGTTGCCGCCGCGGGTGAGGACGTTCACCCGCGGCGGGCGACGCCGGGGTGGTCGGCTAGGCTGGGCGGCGCGAAGGGGAGTAGCCCCCAATGTCGTGGTCGACATACTGGTGCGTTCGCGCATCCGGCCACGCGGCCCCACCGACGGTGGGGCGGGCGAGACCTTCGACTCAGGCTGTCGCAGCCGGGTCGAGGGCGCCTCTACACCTCCTCCCGGCTCTGATCGGGAAGGTTGTCATGGAGGGTTTTCTCGTCGCGCTGGTCGTCAGCTTCGGCGTCATCTTCGTCGCCGAACTGGGGGACAAGTCCCAGCTGATGGCGCTGACGTTCGCCACGCGGTTCAAACCGGTGCCGGTCCTGATCGGGATCACCATCGCCACGGCCCTCGTGCACCTGGCCTCGGTGGGCATCGGGTACGGCCTGGGCGCCACCCTGCCGACCGGCTGGATCTCGTTGATCGCCGGTCTCGCCTTCCTCGCCTTCGGTGCCTGGACCCTGCGCGGGGACGTGCTCACCGAGGAGGAGCGGCAGAAGGCGGAGCGGTCGACCAGGTCGGCCATCCTCGCGGTCGGCGTCGCGTTCTTCCTGGCCGAGCTGGGTGACAAGACCATGCTGGCCACCATCACACTGGCCACCAAGTACGGCTGGTTCGGCACCTGGCTCGGCTCGACGGTCGGCATGGTCGCCGCGGACGCGCTGGCCATCCTGGTTGGCCGGCTGCTCGGCCGGAAGCTGCCGGAGAAGACCATCAGGTACGGTGCCGCCGCGCTCTTCGCGATCTGCGGGCTCTGGCTGATCCTGGAGGCCGTCAAGGAGCTCACCTGAGCACCGACTACGGCTGCCCGGGGCGGGTAACGGCCCGGGGTGAGCCTGGAGGAGGTGCTGCGCCACGGTGACCAGATCGTGGTCTCCGTGGTGGAGATCGCCGGCGCGGTGATCATCTTCGTCGGCGCGGTCTGGGCGGCGCTGCGGTTCGTGGTCGAGGGGCTGCGAGTGCGCAGCGCCGCCGTCTTCACCCCGATCCGGCTCTCCCTCGGCCGGTTCCTCACCCTCGGCCTGGTTCCAGCTCGCCGGGGACATCCTGCGCACCGCCGCCTCCCCGACGCTTGACCAGATCGCGAAGCTGGCGGCCATCGCCACCATCCGGACCGCGCTGAACTTCTTCCTCCGCCGGGAGATCGAGCACGAACAGCGGCAGGTACGCCGGCCCGAGCCGGCTCCGGAGCGGGCGGCGTGAGCGGGACGCCGGCCACCGCACTGGCGTTCCGCGGTGGTCGTCGCGCTGCGCCACGTGCTGTCGGTGGTGCTCTCCGCCTGGACACCCGCGCCGCTGCGGCAATCCCCGCCGCCACCCTGCGCGGGAGACGATCACCGCCTACCGTGGGCGGCGAGGGGCGGAACCGGAGATAGTGGGAGGATAACCGCATGAGCAGGCATGACGAGCCCAACGAGTACGGCTTCGCCGGCGAGGGTACGGCTCCGGAGCCGCCGCCCGGCAAGCAGCCGGACGAACAGGACCGTGCGGAGGCCATTGCCGTCCCCGGTGACGACCTGACGGAGGCGGCCAGCGAGGCGTTGACCGAGGAGACCGACGGGGACGCTCCGGCCGACCGCCGGAGTTGACCGCTCCGGCGGACCGCCGGAGTCGAGCCGGCGGGCGGGTCAACCGCCCGGCCGTTGCTGGTCGACGTCGGGGACTCCGTCGCCGTCGGCGTCGGCGCTCTCCCGTTCCGAGATCCGCCGATAGACGGCGTTGCGGCGTAGCAGCAGCGCCGAGGCGAGCAGGGCCGAGATGACCGAGCCCACCAGCACCGCGGTCTTGACCCGGTCGGTCTCGCTGCCCGCGCCGAACGCGAGCTCGCCGATCAGCAGCGACACGGTGAAGCCGATGCCGGCCAGCAACGCCACCCCGAGCAGGTCGGACCAGGTGATGTCCTCGTCCAGTTCGGCCCGGGTGAACCGGGCCAGCAGGAAGGTCGAGCCGAACACCCCGATCGACTTGCCGAGCACCAGCGCGGCGACCACGGCGATCACGACCGGGTCGGTGAACACCGCGCCCAGGTCGGTGCCGCGCAGCGACACCCCGGCGGCGAAGAACGCAAAGACGGGCACCGCGAAGCCGGCCGAGATCGGACGCCAGCGGTGCTCCAGGTGCTCGGCGAGGCCGGGACCGCTGCCCCGGCGGTGCCGCACCGGGACGGTGAAGCCGAGCAGCACCCCGGCCACGGTGGCGTGTACGCCGGAGGCGTGCACCAGCGTCCAGGCCGCCACCGCCAGCGGGATGAGGGCCCACCACCAGATCCGGCGCAGTTGCACCAGCAGTGCGAAGATCCCGATCGGCGCCAGCGCCCCGAGCAGCGGCAGCGGGCTGAAGTCGGCGGTGTAGAAGACCGCGATGATGGTGATCGCGAGCAGGTCGTCCACCACGGCGAGGGTGAGCAGGAACGCCCGCAGGCCCTGCGGCAGGTGGGAACTGACCACGGCGAGCACGGCCAGGGCGAAGGCGATGTCCGTCGCGGTGGGGATCGCCCAGCCGCGCAGCCCGGCGCCGTCGGCCGTCACCGTGACCCCGACGTACACCAGGGCCGGCATCAGCATCCCACCGAGCGCCGCCACCACCGGCAACGCCGCGCGGCGCGGATCGCGCAGGTCACCGGCGACGAACTCGCGCTTGAGCTCGAGGCCCACCACGAAGAAGAAGACGGCCAGCAGGCCGTCGGCCGCCCACCCGGCGAGGCTCAGGTCCAGGTGCATCCCGCGACCCGTCGGCCAGGGCACCCAGTCGCCCAGCGCGGCGTAGGACGCCTCCCACGGCGAGTTCGCCCAGACCAGGGCCAGCAATGCGCCGAGCAGCAACAGGCCGCCACCGACGGTCTCGGTTCGCAGCATGTCGGCCACGAACCGCGCCTCCGGCCAGGAGGTACGGGAGAACAGGCGGCTGACCGTGCGGGTGCGGTCGTCGTGCGGGGCGGGGTCGGGCATGAATGTGTCCACCTCGGGGTGTGCGGGCAGCAGGGAACTCACCGCCGACCAGACTTCCCGGCACACCGTTGACAACCCTATCCACGCGCCGACTCCCGGCGAACGCGCACCAGGCGGGCGCGTCGTGCGTTAACAGAGGCAGGGTCGCCCGTACGCCAGGTGACGCGGTCCGGTGCGGCATGGCGGTCCGGTCGAGGCTGGCCACAGGGACAGCCGATGGGATACCCGCTGTTTCCTTTCAGCCGTATGAGGGGTTTACGGCTTGATGGGGTGTTGGATCGTTTACATTCGTTTAGTCCCGACATGAACCATTCATGGCGGTACTTGATCTTGACATGCTCCGGGTGTCCTAGGGGGTTTTCGTGCAGTTCAGCCGAGTCGTGGGTCCGTCGGGGAGGCCAAGCTGATGGACCTTGGCAGCAACCTGCGGGTGCTCCGCCGCAACTGGTGGGTCGTTCTGGTCACGGTGATGATCAGTCTCGGCGTCGCCGCCCTCATGACCGTGCGCGCCCAGCCCCGGTACGTCGCCTCCGTGACGTTCTTCGTCACCACACCGAGCCAGGGCGTCAGCGACGCCTACCAGGGCAGCGTCTTCATGCAGCAGCGCGTCAAGTCCTACGCCGACCTGCTGCAGAGCGACCGGCTGGCGCAGAGTGTCGTGGCGAGGTCTTCGCTCGGGCTCACCGCCGACCAGGTGCAGAGCAGGATCAAGGCGGCCACCATTCCCGACACCGTGCTCCTGCGGGGCACCATCACCGACACCGACGCCACCCGGGCGTTGAAGCTGACCGAGGCGATCTCGGCGGCCTTCGTCGATCTGGTGAAGCAGGTCGAGACGCCGGCGGAGGGGCGCCCCGCCCCGATCAAGGTCGAGGTGGTCAGCGGGCCCCGGGTCAGCTCCACCCCGGTGTCCCCGCAGCCGGTCCGCAACCTCGTCCTGGGCGCGCTGGTCGGCCTGCTGGCCGGGGTCGGGCTCGCGGTGCTCCGGGCCCGGCTGGACACCCGGCTGCGCGACGCGCTCAGCCTGCAACGCGCCACCGGCAGCCCGCTGCTGGGAGAGATCCCGTTCGACAGCGCCGCTCGCAGCTCCCCGTTGATCGTCGGCGACGCGGCCAACTCGGCCCGCGCGGAGGCCGTCCGCAAGCTGCGTACCAACCTTCGCTTCGTCGACGTGCACGAACCGGCCCGGGTCATCGCGGTGACCAGCGCCCTGCAGGGAGAGGGGAAGACGACCCTCTCCTGCAACCTGGCCATCGCGCTCGCCGAGGCGGGATGGCGGGTGGCACTCGTCGACGCGGACCTGCGACGTCCGAAGGTCGCCGAGTACCTGGGCCTGGAGTCCAGCGTCGGGCTGACCGACGTCCTCCTTGGCGACGTGCACGTGGGGGGACGTCGTGCAGCGCTGGGGTGAGAAGTCGCTGCTGGTCCTGCCGAGCGGGTCGACGCCGCCCAACCCCAGCGAACTGCTCGGGTCGAAGGCGATGGCGGATCTGCTGGTCGTCCTCCGGGAGTCCGCCGACATCGTGGTCATCGACACCGCGCCCCTGCGCACCGTCACCGACGGCGTGGTGGTCGCGGTGCAGGCCGACGGTGCGCTGCTGGTCAGCCAGCACGGACGTACCGACCGCGGTCAGGTGAGCGCCGCCGCCCAGGCGCTCCAGTCGGTCTCGGTGCGGCTGCTCGGCTGTGTGCTGAACATGGCCAAGATGGCGAAGGCGGAGACGTACGGGTACGAGAGCTACAAGGTGATCGTTCCGGCCGCGCCGCCGTCCGTCCCGGTCGACCGGGCCTCGACCGCGTCGAACGGACACCGCACCGGGTTCCTCGGGCCGGACGTGGTCACCGACGAGACCCGGGACCTCACCCGGCTGCCTCGATGAGTGCCACGACCGGTATCACCGACCGTTCGATCTCCCGGGCACAGCGCCGGAAGTCCGCGGGCTTGCCCCCGACCGGATCGACGAGGTCGTCGTCCTCGGGGGCGGCTGGCTGCAGCCGCCCCCGGGCCCG
>JAEVHO010000322.1 GCA_016802835.1 Micromonospora sp. ATA32
AGCCGGCGACCGGGCCGGACGGCCGGCGCTGGGTGGTCGACCCGATCGACGGCACCAAGAACTTCGTCCGGGGGGTGCCGATCTGGGCGACCCTGATCGCGCTGCTGGAGGGCGACCGGCCCGTCGCCGGTCTGGTCTCCGCCCCGGCGCTGGGCCGCCGCTGGTGGGCCGCGGACGGCGCGGGCGCGTACGCCGGGCCGGACGCCGCCTCCGGCGAGCCGATCCGGGTCTCCGGGGTGCGGGAGTTCGCGGACGCCAGCTTCTGCTACTCGTCCCTGACGGGCTGGGAGCGGGCCGCCGGCTGGACGCGATGCTCCAGATCATGCGGGACAGCTGGCGCAGCCGGGCGTACGGCGATTTCTACGGCTACCTGCTGCTGGCCGAGGGGGCGCTGGACGTGATGGTGGAGCCGGAGCTGTCGCTCTGGGACATCGCCGCGCTGGTGCCGATCGTCACCGAGGCGGGCGGCACCATCACCGACCTGGCCGGCCGCCCCGCCCCGGCCGGCGGCGAGAACAGCGCGGTGGCCAGCAACGGAATGCTGCACGGCGAGATCCTCCGGCGGCTCGGTCGGCCAGCCGAGCGCTGACCCACCGGTAACCTCTATCCTCGCCAGGTGGTGTCCTCCGGCTGGTGCTTCCTCGCGGCGATGATCGTCGCGTACGGCGTCGCCAACCTGCTCCAGTCGGTGGCCGCGGCGCGGACCACCGTGCACCACACCTTCGACCCCGGCCTCCTGCTGCGGCTGGCCAGCCACCGCACCTACCTGCTCGGGCTGGCCTGCCAGGTGGCCGGCTTCGTGCTGGCCTTCCTGGCCCGCCGGGACCTGCCGCTCTTCCTGGTCCAGGCCAGCGTCGCGGCCGGGCTCGGGGTGACCGCCGTGCTCGGCGTGGTGGGGCTGAAATGGCGGCTGCCCAAGGCCGAGGTGGCCCTGCTCGGCCTGCTCTTCGGCGGGGTCACCGCGCTGGTGCTCGCCGCCCGGCCGGCGCCCTCCCGGCAGCTCGGCGCCGCCGGGCTGATCGCCCTGACGGTGGCGCTCGGCGTCATCGCGGTGGTCGGCTTCTTCGCGGTACGGCTGCACGGCGCGACCGGCTCGGTGGCGCTCGGTTCGCTGGCCGGCATGGCCTTCTCCGCCGCCGCGGTGGCGGCCCGCCCGCTCGCCTCCGCCTCGTCCCTGGAGGTGTTCGTCCAGGACCCGCTGCTCTACCTGCTGATCGCGCACTCCCTCGTCGGCCAGTTGCTGCTCGGCCTGGCGATGCAGCGCGGCTCGACCACGGCGGCGGTCGCCGCGATGGACGCCGCCGGCGCGGTACCCGCGGCGATCGTCGGTCTGCTGCTGCTGAACGACAAGATCTGGCCCGGCCGGGAGTGGCTGGCCGCGGCCGGCTTCCTGATCACGCTCATCGCGGTCATCGGGCTGACCCGGTACGCCGAACCGCAGCACCACCACACGGTCACCCGGAGCCGGGAGCGCGCGATGATCGGCGCCCGCTCGGCCCACCGGCCCGGCTGACCGGTTCGCGCGTCCGCGCCGCTAGGCCGCCTCGACCGGCTTGCGGCGCAGCACCACCCGCTCGTAGAGCCGCTCCAACGCCCCGGCCGTCCGCTCCCAGCTGTAGCTGCACCGCACCCGGTCCACCGCCGCGTGCCCGTACGCGAACCGCCCGGCGTTGTCGGCGAGCAGCCGGCGCAGCGTCACGCCGAGCGCCCGGACGTCTCCCGGCGGCACCAGCCGCCCGGTGACCTCGTCCACCACCGCGTCGGCGATGCCGCCCATCGCGTAGCCGACCACCGGCACGCCGCAGGCCATCGCCTCCAGCGACACCCGGCCGGCCGAGGAGTAGCGCGGGGTGCAGGCCACCACGTCGGCGGAGCGGTACCAGGTGGCCATCTGGTCGTGCGGGACCCCGCCCACCAGGCGCACCTGGTCGGCCACCCCGGTGCGCTCGGCCAGCTCGCGCAGCCGGCGCGCCTCCGCGTGGTTGGCCAGCTGCTCGGCGGGCGGACCGCCGGCAATCACCAGCTCGGCGTCACCGATCAGCCGCATCGCCCGGATCAGATCCTCCTGTCCGTGTCCCGCCGACAACCCGCCGACGGAGAGGATCCGGGCCCGCTGCTCGCGCGGGGCCGCCTCGCCGTCCGGATGGAACTTCTCGGCGTCCACCCCGGTCGGCACCATCGCCACCGCCGTACGCTGCAGGCCCATCCGGGTCAGCTCGTCGACCTCGTCGTTGCACTGGGCGACCGCGATGTCCACCGCCCGGGTCAGCGCCCGCTCCAGCGGGATCCGCTCACCCGGCCCGCCGTACTCGCGGCCCAGGTGGCGCAGCTGCTCGACGCCCAGGGAGTGGAAGGTCTGCACCACCGGGATGTCGGTCTCCCGGACGGCGTGCGCGGCGGCCAGACCACCGATCCAGTAGTGCCCGTGCACCACCTCCGGTGTCCAGTCGCCGGACCAGCGGTCGGCCAGCCAGCGGCCGAACTCGGACACGTACGGCACCAGCTCGACGGTGGGGATCGGCGCGGCAGGGCCGACCGGCACCCGTTCCACCCGGTAGCCGTCGAGGTCGACGCCCTCGGGCAGCGCAGGTTGGTCGCGGCGCTCGTAGACCCGGACATCGTGGCCACGCCCGGCCAACTCGGCGGCGACCCGAGCGATGTGCTGATGCGTGCCGACGGCGGGACCGTCGGCCTGCCTGGACGGGCCGGCGTGCGCGCAGACGATGCCGACGCGCATGGGTCACCTCCATGCGTTGTACGAGCGGTGGGTCCTCCGGTCAGAGGGTCCCATTAACCACGCTCCGGTGAGCCCAAACCTGGCAGATCGAGCATGGCCCCGAGGGGTCGGCGCCGGCCGGGACGGACCCGGGCCGACAGCACGCAACTGCCCCGGATCGCGCCCGGCGAATCCCCGTCGGCGGTGATTCGACCGACATCTCCCGCATGACCCGGGCCGCCCGGGGGTACCGGCTAAGAATGCCGCTGACCCGAAGCCTCGAAGACGCCACAGTGGTGATCACCGGCGCCTCCAGCGGCATCGGTACGGCGACCGCGTATGCGCTGGCCCGTCAGGGACCGCCGTCGTGCTGGCCGCCCGCAGCGAGCCGGCCCTGCAACGGGTCGCCGAACGCTGCCGGGAGCTGGGCGGTCGGGCGCTGGTCGTACCCACCGACGTCACCGACCCGGCGGCGGTCGAACGCCTCGCGGCCACCGCGGCGGCGGAGTTCGGCCGGATCGACGGCTGGGTCAACAACGCCGCGGTGAGCGCGGTGGGGCTCTTCGACGAGATCCCGGTCGCCGAGTTCCGGCGGGTGCTGGAGGTCAACCTGCTCGGCGCCGCGTACGCGACGAAGGCCGCCCTGCCCCACCTGGGCGCCGCCGGCGGCGGGGTGCTGGTCAACAACACCTCGGTGCTGGCCGAGGTGGCGATGCCCTACCAGTCGGCGTACAACGCGACCAAGCACGGCATCCGCGGGCTGGCCGACACGGTCCGGCAGGAGCTGCGGGTCACCGGCCGGGGCAACATCTCGATCTGCACCGTGCTACCGGCCAGCATCGACACCCCGTTCTTCCGGCACGCCGCCAACCACAGCGGCCACGAGCTGAAGCCCCCGCCGCCGGTGTACCCCCCGGAGATGGTGGCCGCGACGATCGTCCGGCTGCTGCGCCGGCCACGCCGAGAGGCGTACGCGGGCGGCGCCGCGCGGCTGCTCGGCCTCCAGTGGCGGCTGGCGCCGGCGCTGGCCGAGCGGGTCCTCGGCTGGTATGCGCACCGCACCCAGTTCGGGCCGACCGGCCGCCCGGAGAGCAGCGGAAACGTGTTCGAGGCGGACGCGGACGCCGAGCGGGTCGGCGGCTGGCACGGGCGGCGGCGCCAGCTGGTCCGGATGACCGCCGCCTTCGGGCTCGCCGCGGCCGGCACCGCCGTCGGCACGGTCGCCGCGATGAGCCGACGGTCCCGGACGGACCGCTGATGAGCCGGGCCGACCGGCCGGATGCGCCCCGGTTGCCGGACGTGCACAATGGGTCGATCATGCCGACGGACGTGCGCTGCCTCGTGGAGACGGAAGAGTCGTCCGGGGTGGTCCGGCTGACCGGTGTGCTCGACCGGTCCGTCGTCGGTCTGGTACGGGACGCCCTGCTGATGCGGCTCGCCGACCGCCCCGGGCCGGCCATCGTCGATCTCACCGGCCTGCGGGTCACCGACACCGCCGCCCGTCGGGTCTTCGCCGAGGTGCACCAGGAGGTCTCCTGCTGGCCCGCCGCGGACGTGCTGATCTGCGACCCGGCCGGCGCGTCGGAGGGCGACGGGGTGCCGGTCTGGCCGACCCTCGACCAGGCGGTGGCCGCGCTGGCCCGGTCGCCGATGGCTGCGGTGCTCACCGCCGACCTCGCGCCCGTGGTGGGCGCCGCCGGGCAGGCCCGGGCGCTGGTGACCGACGGCTGCACCCGGTGGGGGGTGCCGGAGCTCGCTGAGCCGGCGTGCATCGCGGTGACCGAGATGGTCAACAACGTGGTCGCGCACGCGCTGACCCCGATGACGGTCCGGCTCGCCCCCCGGGACAACTCCCTGCACGTGGCGGTGCGCGACCACTCCCCCCGACAGCCGTCGTACGCCGGGCTCGTCCCGTTGACCTCGACCGGTGGCCGGGGGCTGCTGCTGATCGACACCGTGGCCCGCCGCTGGGGCAGCAGCCCGGTGCCCGACGGCAAGATGGTCTGGTGCGTGCTGCACGCCGAGGACGAGGCCACCGTCCAGGGCTGAGCCGTCCAGGGCTGAGCCGTGCCGTCCCGTTCGGGGCCGCTCCGCACCGCCGCCCGATCCGTGCCGGCGCGGCCCTGACCTCCCCGATCGTCCAGGCCGGCACCGGTTATGCCGGGAGGGCAGTGGGTAGTGATCAGTCATGCGCGATGACGAGTACCCCACCCCCGTGTCCGACCCCGAGGCGGAGGGCCTGCCCGGCACCGCCGACGACGACTCGAGCGCCAACGACGACGTCGCCACCGGTCGTGAGGCGGACGGCCCGGAGCCGGCCCCGCTGCCCGGTGACCGCACGCCGGTGGCGGTGGACCGGTTCGGGACCACCGCCGAGGAGCAGCTCCACGGCGAGTCGCTGGACTACAAGCTCGACCGGGAACAGTACGAGCGGCCGGCCGACGACCCGCTGGCCGGTCCGGTGGACCCGGACATCGCCGCCGAGGCGGACAGCGAGGAGGCGCCGCGCAGGCCCAGCTCGACGCGGACGTGATCAACGCGGGCCCGACCTCGGACCCGCGCTCGCCGGTGTCGCTCTATGACCACGGCCAGCTGGGCAGCACCGCCGACCACCAGGTGGGCCGGTTGGTGGAACCGGACGAGGGCGCGCACACCGACCAGGAGACCGACAACGTGGCGTACGACGCGGGCTCGGCCGGTGGCGGGGCGACCGCCGAGGAGCTGGCCATCCACGAGACCCGCGCGCCGGACTCGCACTGACCCGGACGGCGGCGTCGGGCGCGGGTCGTCCCGCGCCGCTCAGCCGTCCAGGCCCTGCTCGATCGCGTAACGGGTCAGCTCGACCCGGTTGTGCAGTTGCAGCTTGCCCAGGGTGTTCTGGACGTGGTTCTGCACGGTCCGGTGCGACAGCCCCAGCCGCTGGGCGATCTGCTTGTAGGACAGCCCCTTGGCGACCAGCCGCAACACCTCGGTCTCCCGTTCGGTGAGCCGGGGTGCCACGTCGCCCGGGCCGGGACCGGCGCCGGCCGGGTCCGCCGCGAGTCGGCGGAACTCGCCGAGCACGAGCCCGGCCAGGCCAGGCGTGAAGACCGGCTCGCCGGCGGCGATGCGCCGCACCGCGTCCAGGAACTCGGCCGGGGCGGCGGACTTGAGCAGATAGCCGGTCGCGCCGGCCTTCACCGCGTTGAGGACGCTCTGCTGCTCGCCGCTGGCGGAGAGCAGCAGCACCCGCACGTCGGGCAGCGCCGCGCGCAGCCCGACGATCACCTCGACCCCCGAGACGTCCGGCAGTTGCAGGTCGAGCACGACCACGTCGGGCCGGGCGGCCGCGGCCAGCCGGACGGCCTGCCGACCCTCCCCGCTGGTGGCCACCACCAGGTGGCCGGCCTCGGTCAGGTCCCGGGCCACCCCCTCGCGCCACATCGGATGGTCGTCGACCACCATCACCCCGGACCGCGCCGCCGGCCGGCTGGCGCCGACCCCGCTCACCGCGCCCTCGGCACGGTCAGCTCGACATGGGTGCCGCGCCGGGCGCGGAGACGATCCGCACCCTGCCGCCGAGGTCCGCGATCCGGCCGTTGAT
>JAEVHO010000323.1 GCA_016802835.1 Micromonospora sp. ATA32
GTTCAGCGATCGCAGGTCCAGCAGACCGGTGCCGGAGGCCAGGGAGGTCGACATCGGGGCCTGGTCGAGCAGGGCGCCCAGCACGTACTCGACCAGCCCCGGCGAACCGGGACACCGGGACCGAGGCGCGCTCCCGCAGCCAGGGCAGCCGGACCGACCAGTACCGCGGTGCCACCAGGCGCCGGTGCGCTGGTGGAAGGCGTCCTGCACGCCCACCACGGCCCGGGTCGGGTCGACGCAGCCCGAGCCGACGTTGGACGCCGCCCCGTCGCCGACCGGCGCGGCCCACTGCGCCTCGGCCAGCGGCGGCCAGCGGCGGGCCGCCTCCGGCCGCAACCGGCCACGCCAGCCGATCGGGGCCAGCGGCGGCAGCTCGCCGGGGCTGACAGCGGCCAGCTCGCAGGCCTCCGCGTCCCAGTTCAGCGATCGCAGGTCCAGCAGACCGGTGCCGGAGGCCAGGGAGGTCGACATCGGGGCCTGGTCGAGCAGGGCGCCCAGCACGTACTCGACCAGCCCGGCGAACCGGGACACCGGGACCGAGGCGCGCTCCCGCAGCCAGGGCAGCCGGACCGACCAGTAGCCGCGGTGCCACCAGGCGCCGGTGCGCTGGTGGAAGGCGTCCGGGTCGGCCGGTCCGGGCACGCCGGCCGGTGGCCGCGCCCGGGTGTCCAGCCAGGTCAGCACCGGCCCCAGCGGCTCACCCCGGTCGTCCAGCGGCACCACCGAGTGCCACTGGGCGGAGGCCGTGACCAGTCCGACGTCGCGCAGGTGACCGGCGGCGGCGAGCTCGTCCAGGCACTCGGCCAGGCAGGCCAGGTACGCGGGCCCGTCGAGGGTGCCGGCGCCGTCGTGACCGATGGCCAGGCTCACCTTGCGCCGGGCCAGCGCCCCGGGCAGCGGGGTCGCGTCCGCGTCCAGCACGAGTCCCCGTACCGAGGAGGTGCCCAGGTCGAGAGCGAGAATGTCCATCGGGCGTCACCGTACCCGGATGGCGGCGCGCCCAAGCCAAGATCCGCACCGGGGGCGGCCCGTCGTGGCGCCGTTCGGGTTCCGGCGGGTCCGCGGGCCGCGTACAGTGGCCGTCATGCCCGCGCACCTGTCCTGCTGGTGGCCCGCCAATCCGGCGGCCGTCCTGCGCGCGTAGTTTTCCCACGCGGCCGCCCGTCGAGGCGGCCGCCGGTATCTCCGGAGTCCCGGACCGCCCCGCGGGGGCACCCGACCTCCAGGAGAACCCGGTGACACACCCTCACGACCTGCTCACCGCCGTCGCCGGCGGCGCCGATCCCGGCCCGTTCGCGCTCGTCCGGCGCGAGGGCGCCGACCATCTTGAGCTGTTCACCGGCACGGTACGCACCGTGGACCGGCTGGCCGAGATACCGCTGCCGGCCGGGGCGCCCGGACCGCACACCCTCGCGCTGGTGCCGTACAGGCAGATCGGCGAGCGCGGGTTCGCGTGCGTCGACGACGGCGTACCGCTGGAGTGCCTGGTCATCGACGGACACCAGCGGATCGGCCTGGCCGACGCGCTCGCGGCGCTGCCGGACGCCCCGGTGGTGACCGGCGGCGGCGGCTTCGACATCGCCGACGACGAGTACGCGGCGACCGTGGCCCGGGTGCTGACCGAGGAGATCGGCCGTGGCGAGGGCGCCAACTTCGTCATCCACCGCACCCTGCGCGCCACCGTGCAGGGCCCGCCGCTGGTCGCCGCGCTGGCCGCGCTGCGCCGGCTGCTGGTACGCGAACGCGGCGCGTACTGGACGTTCGTCGTGCACACCGGCAGCCGGGTCCTGGTGGGCGCCAGCCCGGAACGGCACGTCAGCGTCGACGACGGGCTGGTCATGATGAACCCGATCAGCGGCACCTTCCGGCACGCCGGCGCCCAGGCCGACCGGGCGGAGCTGGTGCGCTTCCTCACCGACCCGAAGGAGGTCGACGAGCTCTACATGGTGCTCGACGAGGAGCTGAAGATGATGGCCACCGTCGCGGAACACGGCGGCCAGGTCGTCGGCCCGTACCTCAAGGAGATGGCCCACCTGGCGCACACCGAGTACCTGCTGGCCGGGCGCGGCTCGCGGGACGTCCGCGAGGTGCTGCGGGAGACGATGTTCGCCCCTACCGTCACCGGCAGCCCGATGGAGAACGCCTGCCGCGTGATCGCCCGGCACGAACGGACCGGTCGGCGCTACTACGCCGGCGTGCTGGCGCTGCTCGGCCGGGACGACGCGGGCCGGCAGACCCTGGACGCGCCGATCCTGATCCGGACCGCCGAGATCTCCCCCGCCGGTGAGCTGCGGGTGCCCGTCGGGGCGACCCTGGTCCGGCACTCCACCGCCGAGGGCGAGGTGGCGGAGACACACGCCAAGGCGGCCGGGGTGCTGGCCGCGCTCGGCCTGGGCCCGGACGCGCCCGACCCGGGGCCACGACCGGCGGTACGCCTCGCCGACGACCCCGAGGTCCGGGCGGCGCTCGCCGCCCGCAACGCACCGCTGGCCCGGTTCTGGCTCGACCAGCGCACCCCGGGCACGACCATGCTGCCCGGGCTGGCCGGGCGTCGCACGCTGATCGTGGACGGTGAGGACACCTTCACCGGCATGCTGGCCCACCAGCTCACGGCCCTCGGCCTCGCCGTCGAGGTGCGCCCGTGGCACCGGCCGGGGCCCGTCGACGGGTACGACCTGGTGGTGGTCGGCCCCGGTCCGGGTGACCCCGGCCAGGTGGGCGAGCCGAAAATGGCGGCCCTGCGCACCCTGCTGACCGACCTGCTGGAGACCGGCCGGGCCACGCTGGCGGTCTGCCTGGGGCACCAACTGCTCTCCGGGCTGCTCGGGTTGCCGCTGCACCGTCGGGAGGCGCCCTACCAGGGCTTGCAGCGGGACGTGACGGTCTTCGGCGCGCAGCGGCGGGTCGGCTTCTACTCGACCTTCACGGCGCTGGCCCCGGTGGACCGGGTGGTCACCGGTTACGGCCCGGTGGAGCTGTCCCGGGACGCCGCCGACGGGGCGGTGCACGCGCTGCGTGGGCCCGGCTTCGCCGGGGTGCAGTTCCATCCCGAGTCGGTGCTGAGCCGGGACGGGATGGCCGTCCTCGCCGATCTGCTCGGGCACCTGCTGGCCCGCCCGCAACGACCGCTGGCGGCTCATGGTTCGACCGATCGCGGGTAGGGGTGAGGGCGACCGGTGGTCCGGACGGGTCGAGAGCCCCCATCCGGCCACCGGTCGCCCGTCGCACGTGCGCGGCCCGACGCCGGGTCAGCCGGCCGACATGCCCTTTTTGAACGCGGCGCCGATCTGCACCGCCCGCTTCGCGGTCAGCGCGGTCGCGCCGAGGGCGATGGCGTCCGGCGCGGTCTCGCCGTTGTTGCTGGTGTGCGAGGCGCCGTACGGGTTGCCGGCGGTGAACTGGCTCGCGTCGGTGTAACCGGGGGTGACCACGATGCCGCCCCAGTGGTAGAAAATGTTGAACATCGACAGCAGGGTCGACTCCTGGCCGCCGTGCGACGTCGCCGTCGAGGTGAAACCCGAGTAGATCTTGTTGGCCAGGGTGCCCTGCGCCCAGAGCGGGCCGGTGGTGTCGATGAACTGCTTGAGCTGGGCGGCGATCATGCCGTACCGCGTCGGCGACCCGAAGATCACCACGTCGGCCCAGGACAGGTCGTCGAGCTGGGCCTCCATCACCTCCTGGGTCTCCAGCTGATGCGCCGCCCAGCCGGAGTTGGAGCGGATCGCCTCCTCCGGCGCCAGCTCGCGGACCTTGCGCAGTCGTACGTCGGCGCCGGCCTCACCGGCGGCCTCGGACGCCGCCTGCGCCATCTGGTAGGTGATGCCGGTCGCGCTGTAGTAGATCACCGCGACCTTGATCTGGCCGTCCATCAGATTTTCCCTTCCTCATTCCGAATCAGCTCAAGCGACTACCCGTTATCTGCGGCGTCACACGTCGCCCGTTGGGCCGGCGGCGGGCATGGCATGCTCGGCCGGTGAAGATCAGAGCGGCGGCCGACGGCGACTGGCCGAGGATCTGGCCCTTCCTGCGGGACATCGTCGCGGCGGGTGAGACGTACACCTGGCCGCGCGACGTCACCGAGGAGCAGGCCCGGCGGCTGTGGCTGCTGCCACCGCCGGCACGCACGGTGGTCGCGGTCGAGGCGGACGGCACGGTCCTCGGGTCGGCGAAGCTGACCCCCAACCAGGGCGGACCGGGCGCACACGTGGCCAACGCCAGCTTCATGGTCGCTCCCGGCGCGGCCGGGCTCGGCGTCGGCCGGGCGCTCGGCGAGCACGTGCTCGACCTGGCCCGGGCGGACGGCTACCGGGCGATGCAGTTCAATGCGGTGGTCGCGACGAACACCCGGGCGGTGGCGCTCTGGCGGTCGCTGGGCTTCGACGTGATCGGCCGGGTGCCGGAGGGCTTCCGGCTACCCGGCGGGGCATACCTCGATCTGCTGATCATGCACCGGCCGCTCGACCCACCGACGAACTGACGCTCATCTCCGTCGATACCTGTCGCTGCTCAAGATTTGCGCAAGTTCCGATCCGCACCCGTGCCGATCGCCGCGTCCCCAGGGATCCTGATCGCACCAGCGCCGGCGGCACCCGCCGCCGCCCCGCGCCGGTGTACCTGAACGGGGGATCGCGCTCCGCCGGCGACGGTGCTGGCGTAGCGCGATCAGGGGCGACACCGCAGCCGACCAGCCGCGGTCAACGAACCAGCGAGTCCAACAGCCGTTCGAGTTCAGCAGCCGGATCGACGGTCAGCCCGGTGTGCACCGGCCCGGCCTGGACCATCGTGCTGCGCGGCGCGGCCAACCACCGGAACCGCTCACCGAGCCGCATCCCCGCCGCCGGGCCGTCACCGTCACAGGTCCGGTCCCAGGAGCCGAGCACCGCCGCCACCGCCGGCAGGTCCACGTCGGGCGCGAGCGCCCGGACCCGGTCGGCGTCCAGGTGGGTACGCGCGCCCAGGAAGTCACGGCTCTGGCAGTAGAGCAGCACTCCGACGTTGAGCTGCTCCCCGCGCTCGATGCGGGGCACCAGCCGGATCACCGCGTACTCGAAGGGTTCTCTCACGACCCACTCCCCTGCGGCAGCCAGTCGGCCGGGTGCGCGACCCGACGGGCCAGGTGCTCCACGTAGGCCGCACGGGCGGCGTCGGCGGTGGCGAAGTCGGGGCCGGCCAGCCAGTCCTCCGGCACCTGCGCCAACACCTCGCCGAGCAGCTCCCGGGTCACCTTCGGGGCCAGCTCCGCGTCGGCCTCGGCCAACGCCGTCGCGTACGACACCAGCACATGGTCCTCCGCCCGGTACGCCCGGCGCACGGCCGCCTCGGCGCGCGGCCAGTTGTGATGGAAGTAGAGGCAGGCGCCGTGGTCGATCAGCCACAGCTCGCGGTGCCAGACGAGCAGGTTCGGGTTGCGCCAGCTGCGGTCGACGTTCTCCACGTACGCGTCGAACCAGAGCACCCGGGAGGCGAGGGCCGCGTCGACCGGGTGCGCGACCGGGTCGTAGCCGAGCGCCCCGGGCAGGAAATCCATGCCCAGGTTCGCCCCGCCGCTGTTGCGCAGCAGCTCCTGCACCTCCTGGTCGGGCTCGGCCCGCCCGATCACCGGGTCGATGTCGAGCACCACCAGCGCCGGCACGGCAAGCCCCAGCCGGCGTGCCAGCTCACCGCAGATCACCTCGGCCACCAACGCCTTGGGGCCCTGCCCGGCGCCCCGGAACTTCGCCACGTACGTGCCGAGGTCGTCGGCCTCCACCACGCCGGGCAGCGAGCCGCCCTCCCGCAGCGGGGTGACGTACCGGACAGCGGTGACCTGGCGAAGCACCCGACAACCCTAACGACCCCGGTCCGGGCGCCACCGGTCAACCCGCACGACCGGTGCGGCGTGACGCCGAAGTGGGCGGGCCGGCGACGCGGACGGGTGTCACACCCGCCGCCTATGCTGGCCGCCCGACGACGGAGAGGCGGCGACGACGTGCAGCTCACCACGGCCGAGGCGCTGGCCCTGCGGATGACCAGCCTGCTGCTGCGCCCGCACCCCGCGACCCGGCGACCGACGTCGCCGACGTGGTCGAGTGGTTCGGCGCCATGCAGGCCCAGGACGCGGCGAGCGGCATGTGGTCGCTGGGCGCCCGGCTGCCGCAGCACACGCTGGCCGACGTGCAGGCGGCGCTGGAGCGGCGGGAAACGCTGCGGACCTGGCCGATGCGGGGCACCGTCCACCTCGTCCCGACCCGGGACGCCCGCTGGATGCTGGAGCTGACCGGCGTGCGGATGCTCACC
>JAEVHO010000324.1 GCA_016802835.1 Micromonospora sp. ATA32
CCAGCCGGACCGACCCGGTGACGGGCCCGGACGGGCCGCGTCGACGTACGAGGCCGGCGGTGCGGTCGGGCGCCGATGGAGGCCGCGAGGGTGGCGGCGCGGTCGGCGCTCAGGGGTGCGGGGGCGGCGTGCGCCGGGGACACGGCGACGGGCGCCGCTCATCAAGGCTACGGTGACGGCGGACATCACACCACGTCGAGTGAGTCTCACGCGTTCCTCCCGGGGAGGGCTGGACCGGCCGGGTTTGCCGATCGATAGGTGCATATGTTTCCACTGCTCACGGCACGCGTCCAGCCCCCGTTTGTTCGTCCGATGTTCGCGTGAAGACTGGCGAAAGGTCGGCAGGTATGCCTAGCGTGGTCGGTCGGGGTCGCGGCGGGAGCGGCGACGGGTGAGCCCGAACCGTTCCAGGAGGTTGCCACGGATGATGCCGTCATCGACCAGCCGACCCGCGCCAGCGGCGACCGTGGAGGCGGTCCACCGGATCGGCGACGCCGCCCCGCACAGCGCCTTCACCGACCTGGTCCGCTACCGGGACGCCTGGTTCTGCGCCTACCGCGAGGCGCGGACCCACATGTCCGAGGACGGCGCGATCCGGGTGCTGACCTCCCCCGACGGCCGCGACTGGACGTCGGCGGCGCTGCTCACCCGGGAGGCGACGGACCTGCGCGACCCGAAGTTCGTGCCGCGGCCGGACGGCCGGCTGCAGATGCTGGCCGCCGCGGCGACCGGGGAGGCGACCAAGGCGTTCCAGACCGTCACCTGGGTCTCCGAGGACGGCCACCGCTGGGGCGAGCCGACGCCGGTCGGCGAGCCGGGCATCTGGGTCTGGCAGGCGGGCTGGCAGGGCGGCGCGATGTACGGGGTGGGCTACGCCACCCGGGAGCCCAAGTTCGTCCGGCTCTACCGCAGCGGTGACGGCGTCGACCTCCAGCCGGTGGTGCCGACGCTCTTCATGGGCGGTTACCCGAACGAGTCCGGGCTGGTCTTCGAGCCGGACGGCACGGCCATCTGCCTGCTGCGCCGCGACCGGGAGACGGCGACCGCCCAGCTCGGCAAGGCCAAGCCACCCTACCGGGACTGGGAATGGACGGACCTCGGCGTCCAGGTCGGCGGGCCGGCCCTGCTCCGACTGCCCGACGGCCGGCTCATCGCCGGGGTACGCCTGCTCGACGGCGGGGCCCGTACGGCGATCTGCGCCGTCGACCCGGACCGGGGCGAGCTGACCGAACTGGTGGCCCTGCCCTCCGGCGGCGACTGCAGCTACCCGGGCCTGGACTGGCACGAGGGCGTGCTCCGGGTCAGCTACTACTCCTCCCACGAGGAGAAGACCTGCGTCTACCTGGCCGAGGTGGCGCTGGACCCGATCGACTGACGCGCGGCCCTGGTCGACGCCGCCGGGGTCGGTTACCGTGCCGGGCATGCCATCGACGCTCACCGAATCGACGGATCCGTACTGCCTGCGGAGCGGGGAGAGCGGGGCCCTGCTGCGCGACCATCCGTGGCGACGCTTCGTGGTGCTCGGCGACAGCGTGGCGGAGGGGATGTGCGAGCCGGTCGACGGCTACCCCGAGCTGCAGTGGGCGGACCGGATCGCCGCCGAGCTGTCGACCGTAAGCCCGGAGCTGGCGTACCTGAATCTGGGGCTGCGCGGGCTGCGGGCGCATGAGGTCCGCGCGGCGCAACTGGCCCCCGCGCTGGGCTTCGGACCGGACCTGGCGCTGGTGGTCTGCGGCGGCAACGACGCCTTCCGACCGGGGTACGACGCCGAGGCGGTGGACGCCGAGCTGACCGCGATCGCTGCCCGCAGCCCGTCCTCCCAGGCCACCGCGCTGGTCTCCCGGCCGAGCAGCGCCGTCCACCGCCCAGCATGAAAGTGGGCAAATACGCCCATCAAGTGCATCTGTTGGGTGCTGACGGAACCCTACGACAGCCGTACGAGGCATAGCTAGATGTAAATGGCTAGATCAGAAAGGCGGCCGGCTGGATTGCCGACGCTCGATCGGACGGGCAGGACCGAGCCCGTACGCCGGCTCCGGGACATCGCCGGCCGACCCGCCGCGCCCGGGACGCGAGCGGCGGCGTGATCCGGGCGATCCGCCGGGCGGGTCGAGGTGCGCGGCGTCGGTGTCCCGCGCTCCGCGGACCCCTACGACAGCCTGGCCCCAGCATCGCTGTATGCACATGGCTGACCCGGGTCAGCGTCCGGACCAGCGACTTCGCATGGGTGCCAGGCTCACCCACGCACAGTGCATGAAGTAGCGTGGAAAATTCATGATCGCATCTATGAGAGCGTTTCCAGCAGCTGGATGGCCCGTAGCGACGACCGCTCCCGCCCACGACCCGAGGAGCGCAGCCGGCAGCCGCCCGGCCGTTGCGGCCGGGTTCGTCCGTGCCCGGCCCACCATTCGTCCGTTGATCCTCCAACCGGCGGTTCAGCCTAGAAGGGGGTGAACGTGACATTCCCCGAATACCTGCAGAGTCGGCGTGATCTCCTCCTCGCCCAGACCCTCGAACACGCCACCATCGTTCTGACATCCATCGCGCTGGCGACCGTCATCGGCGTTCTGCTGGCCGTCGCCACCTACCGCAGCCCACGGGCCCGCGGCATCGTCACCGCGATCGCGGCGGCGATCCTGACGATTCCGTCATTCGCGCTGCTCGGCCTGCTGATCACCCCCTTGGGCCTCGGCTACGTCCCGGCCATGGTGGCGCTGACGCTCTACGCACTGCTCCCGATCATCCGAAACACCGTGGTCGGCCTCACCGAGATCGATCCGGCGCTCACCGAGGCGGCCCGGGGCATCGGCATGGGCCGGCTGCGATCGCTGGCCACGGTGGAAATCCCACTGGCCTGGCCGGTGATCCTCGCCGGGATCCGCGTTTCCACCCAGATGACGATGGGGATCGCCGCCATCGCCGCGTACGTCGGAGGCCCCGGACTGGGCAACCAGATCTTCTCAGGGCTGGCCAATCTCGGCGGCGTCAACTCCCTCAACCAGGCCCTCGTCGGCACCGTGGGTGTGGTCGTCCTCGCCGTCGTCGTCGATCTCGCCCTCGGGCTGCTCGGCGTGCTGACCCGCACCGGCCGTCCCCGTCGATCTGCCGGGTACGTCCGGCCCCGACCGCTCCGCCGGGCCAGCACAGCAGCGACCGTCGCCACCTCGTCCCCCACGCCCGGAGGCCCGTGATGACCGAAAACGTGATGATCGACCTTCAGCAGGTCAGCAAGTTCTACCGCGGGCAGAAGGCGCCCGCGGTGGAGAACGTGTCCATGACGATCCGCCGCGGGGAGATCGTCGTCCTGGTCGGCCCCTCCGGCTGCGGCAAGACCACCACGATGAAGATGATCAACAGGCTGATCGAACCGAGCAGCGGCCTGATCAGGCTGGACGGTTCCGATGTCACCAGCCTGGACGGGAACGAGTTGCGCCGGCGCGTCGGCTACGTCATCCAGCAGGTGGGTCTCTTCCCCCACATGACCGTGGCCACCAACGTGGGGCTGGTGCCGAGGATGCTCGGCTGGGACCGCAGACGGACCGAGGCGCGGGTCGACGAACTGCTGGACCTGGTCGGACTCGATCCGGCCCAGTACCGCAACCGGCTGCCCCGCCAACTCTCCGGCGGCCAGCAGCAGCGGGTGGGCGTCGCCCGCGCGCTCGCCGCCGACCCGCCGGTGATGCTGATGGACGAGCCGTTCGGCGCCACCGACCCGCTGACCCGGGACCGGCTGCAGAACGAGTTCCTCCGGCTGCAGGAGAAGCTGCGCAAGACGATCGTCTTCGTCACCCACGACTTCGACGAGGCGATCAAGATGGGCACCCGCATCGCCGTGCTCGGGGAGCGGTCGAAGATCCGCCAGTTCGACACCCCGGAACGCCTGCTCGCCAACCCGGCCGACAGCACCGTCGCCCAGTTCATCGGCGCCGGGGCCTCGCTCAAGCGACTGAACCTACGCCGGATGAACGAGATCCCCTGGGAGGACGCCGCGACCGTGCAGGTTGGGCACTCCCCGGCGTCCGCGCTGCGCCGGCTGGACGAGACCGGCGAGTCGGCGGTACTCACCGTCGACCCCGACGGCAGGCCGTTGCGTTGGGTCACCCCG
Organism: Micromonospora sp. ATA32; assembly: GCA_016802835.1. Lineage (GTDB taxonomy): Bacteria > Actinomycetota > Actinomycetes > Mycobacteriales > Micromonosporaceae > Micromonospora. The sequence goes on from JAEVHO010000324.1 coordinate 4,106, forward strand.
CGTGACCTCGAACCCGGGCAGGACAGCCTGGACGGGGTGGGTACGACCGCCACCGTGGTCGAGCCGCAGGCCACCCTGCACGACGCCCTGGACGCGATCCTCGCCTCCAGTTGCGGGGCCACCGTCGTGGTGGACGAGCGGGGCCGGTACCAGGGCGTCGTCACCATCGACGACCTGATGCGCGCGATCAGCGAGATGCGGGCATCGGAGCGGGCGAACGACCAGCCGCTGGCGGAGACACCGGCGCGACGGTCGGCGGCTGGCCCGACGGTCGCCCGGCAGGCGCGGCGATCCTGATGAGCGCCACCACCGCTCCCTCATCCACAGAGACCGTGCTGGCTCCGACGTCGCGCTGGCACGGCCTGCTGCGCAGGCACCTCGCCATGCCGGGGATCCTCGCGGCGGCGCTGCTCGGGACCTACCTGTGGGTCGCCTCGCTGTCCCTGGACGACATCGAACGCCGCTCCCTCAACGCCGGGTACCTGCTACGGACGATCAACCAGCACCTGATGCTGACCGCCCTGACCACCCTGCTCGTCGTGGTGATCGCGATCGGCGGCGGCATCCTGCTCACCCGCCCGGGAATGCGGCGGCTGGCGCCGGTGGCCACCGGCCTGGCCAACATCGGGCAGGCCACGCCCGCGATCGGCCTGCTGGTGCTGCTGAGCATCTGGCTGGGCATCGGTTTCTCGACCGCGCTGATCGGCCTGGTCGCCTACTCCGTGCTTCCGGTGCTGCACAACACCATCGTCGGGATCAACCAGGTCGACCGGTACCTGATCGAGGCCGGTCGGGGCATCGGCATGTCCCCCGGGGCGGTCCTTCTCCGGATCGAACTGCCGCTGGCGGTACCGGTGATCCTCGCCGGGGTGCGCACGGCGCTCGTCCTCGCGGTGGGCGTGGCGACGCTGGCCACGTTCATCAACGCCGGCGGCCTCGGCGCGCTCATCGTGACCGGAATCAAGCTGCAGCGCGAGTCCGTACTGGTCGTCGGCGCCGTGCTGACCGGGGCACTGGCACTGACCCTGGACTGGCTGGGCGGGGTGGTCGCCGACCTGCTGCGGCCACGCGGGCTCGACTGACCCGGCCGGACCTGCACCAACCCCTCTCTCCGACCGGCGCAACGACGCGCCAGGAAAGGCAACGATGCGAAAGCGCAACCCCGTGCTGACCCGACTGGCGGCCGGCTCCATGCTGGCCGCGCTGGCCCTGACCGGCTGCTCGGTGACGACCGAGGACTCCACCTCCGACGTGTCCGTCGGGAAGGGGTCGATCAAGGAAGACCCGCAGCTGAAGGGCCAGACGATCGTGGTCGGCTCGAAGGACTTCACCGAGAACATCGTCTTCGGCCACATCACCATGCAGGCGCTGCAGGCGGCCGGCGCGAAGGTCGAGGACCAGACGAACATCAAGGGCTCGGTCAACGTCCGCAAGGCGCTGGTCAACGGCGATGTGGACGTCTACTGGGACTACACCGGCACGACGTGGATCACCTACCTCGGGCACAGTGATCCGATCCAGAACTCGCAGGAGCAGTACCAGGCCGTCGTGAAGGAGGACAAGGAGAAGAACAAGATCCTCTGGGGTGCGATGGCGCCGGCCAACAACACCTACGCCATCGCGGTCCGGGAGGAGGCGGCCGAGAAGTGGAAACTGAACAATCTCTCCGACCTCACCGCGTTCGTCAAGAGCAACCCGGACGAGGCAACCTTCTGCCTGGAGAGCGAGTTCGCCGGGCGCAACGACGGCTGGCCGGGCCTGACCAAGGCGTACGGCCTGAACGTGCCGACCTCGGCGGTCAAGACCGTCGACACCGGCGTGGTCTACACGGAGACCAAGAAGGGCGAGTCCTGCAACTTCGGTGAGGTGTTCACCACCGATGGCCGGATCAGCAACCTGAACCTGCGGGTTCTCGAGGACGACAAGAAGTTCTTCCCGATCTACAACCCGGCACCGACCCTGAACGGTGACGCCGCGGGCAAATACCCGAGTGTCCTGACCATCCTGGAACCGATCACCGCGAAGCTCGACAACGAGACGATCCGCCAGCTCAACGAGAAGTTCTTCCCGATCTACAACCCGGCACCGACCCTGAACGGTGACGCCGCGGGCAAATACCCGAGTGTCCTGACCATCCTGGAACCGATCACCGCGA
>JAEVHO010000325.1 GCA_016802835.1 Micromonospora sp. ATA32
CGCGACCAGCGCCGTCGACCCGCGGGTCGAGGCAGCCATCCTGGCCGGCTGCGCAGCCCGGCCTCACCGGGCGGCGCCGCCGCGTCGATCCTGGTGGTGGCCTACCGGCGGGCGACCATCGCGCTGGCCGACGAGGTGGTCTACATCGAGCACGGCCGGGTTCTCGCCCGGGGCACCCACACCGCGCTGCTCGGCACCGTCCCCGGCTACGCCGACCTGGTCACCGCGTACGAGCAGGCGGAGGTCGACCGCGAGCAGAACCGGACGTACGACGAGGTAAGCCCGGTGCCCACCGGCCTGGAGATCGAGGTGGACCGGTGAGCGCGAGGAGTGAGCCCGCGAGCCCCGCAGTCGCGAAACGGAAGGCTGACCCGGTGAGCACGCCAGTACGGGAGGAGCAGCCGGAGCGGACCGAGACGACCTGGCAGACGATGCGGCGCGGGCTGGCGCTCTCCCCGGAGCTGCGGGTCGGCCTGGCCGGCACGCTCGTCCTGGCCCTGGTCTACATGGTCGGCCGGGTGGCCGTGCCGGTCGCGGTGCAGAAGGGCATCGACAACGGCATCGTCGGCGGCCTCGACCTCGGGGTGGTCTGGACCGTCGTGGCGATCACCACGGCCGTCCTCGTGCTCACCACCACCTGCGGCTACCTGATGATGCGCCGGCTCTTCACGGTCAGCGAGACGGCGCTGGCCAACGTCCGGACCCGGGCGTTCCGGCATGTGCACGACCTGTCGATGCTGCACCAGCAGTCCGAGCGGCGCGGCTCACTGGTCTCCCGGGTGACCAGCGACGTCGACCAGATCACCCAGTTCCTCCAGTGGGGCGGGGTGATCCTGCTGGTCAACCTCGGTCAGCTGGTGGTCACCACGATCGTGATGCTGGCGTACTCGTGGCAGCTGACCCTGGTGGTGCTCGCCGCCTTCGCGCCGGCGGTGCTGGTGATCCGGCTGCTGCAGCGCCGCCTCGGCGCGGCGTACGGCCTGGTCCGGCAGCGGATGGGCACCCTGCTCGGCACGATCGCCGAGAGCGTGGTCGGCGCGCCGGTGATCCGGGCGTACGGGATCGCCGGGCGGACCGCCGGCCGGCTGGACGACGCGATCGAGGGGCAGCGCCGGGCGCAGCAGCGGGCCATCCGGATCAGCATCGTGGGCAGCTCGGTGGGGGAGTTGGCCGCCGGGCTGGCGCTCGCCGGCGTGGTGGTCCTCGGGGTCACCCTGGGCGTGGACGGGACCCTCTCCATCGGCCAGCTCACCGCGTTCCTCTTCCTGGTCACGCTCTTCATCCAGCCGGTGCAGATCGCCACCGAGGTGCTCAACGAGGCGCAGAACGCGATCGCCGGCTGGCGCCGGGTGCTGGACGTGCTGGACGTCGCCCCGGACGTGGCCGACCCGGGCGAGCAGGGCCGGGAGCTGCCGCCGGGCCCGCTGGACATCCGCTTCGCCGGGGTCCGGTTCGCCTACCCGGGCGGGCCCCCGGTGCTGCACGACGTCACCCTGGACATCCCGGCGAAGAGCCGGGTGGCGGTGGTCGGCGAGACGGGCAGCGGCAAGACCACCTTCGCCAAGCTGCTCACCCGGCTGATGGATCCGACCGCCGGCGCCGTGCTGCTCTCCGGGGTGCCGTTGGACCGGGTCCGGTTCGACTCGCTGCGCTCCCGGGTGGTGATGGTGCCGCAGGACGGCTTCCTCTTCGATGCCACGGTCGGCGACAATGTCCGCTTCGCCCGGCCGGAGCTGACCGACGAGCAGCTCACCGCCGCCTTCACCGAGCTGGGGTTGGGCGACTGGCTGGACGGCCTGCCGTCCGGGCTGGACACCGCGGTGGGGGAGCGCGGCGAGGCGTTGAGCGTCGGTGAGCGGCAGCTGGTCGCGCTCGCCCGGGCGTACGTGGCCGACCCGGACCTGCTGGTGCTGGACGAGGCGACCAGCGCGGTGGACCCGGCGACCGAGGTGCGCCTGCAGCGAACCCTGGACGCGGTGACCCGGGGCCGGACCACCCTGGCCATCGCGCACCGGCTCTCCACCGCCCAGGCCGCCGACGAGGTGATCGTGGTGGACCGGGGCCGGGTCGTGCAGCGTGGCCCGCATGACGAGCTGGTCCGCGACCCCGAATCGGTGTACGCGCTGCTCTACGCCTCCTGGCTGGAACAGACCCGCTGATCCGGCGCCCGGCGACCGCTGCGGTCGCCGGGCGCCGGTCAACCGTCGAGCGGGCCGGTGAGGTAGCGCTGCACGGTCGGGCCGATCGCGGCCACCAGGGTCTCCGGTGCGGCGGAGGCGACCGGCTCCAGCTTGATCACGTATCGCATCATGGCCAGCCCGATCATCTGGCTGGCCACCAGCGACCCGCGCATCGGCAGTTCGGCGGGGTCGACGTCGAGGTGGTCGAGCACCCGCCGCAGTACCTGGGTGATCAGGAACTCCCGCAGCAGCCGGGCGGACCAGTCGTGGGTGACGCTCGACCGCAGCAGCGCCACCCCCGCCGCACCGGCCGGTGAGTCCCAGACCCCGAGGAACAGCCGGACCAACCGCTCGCCGAGGCCGTCCCGGGGGCCGGCGACGATCCGCGGGATGAGGTCGCCCGGGTCGACCGGCGAGTTCATCGCGGCCAGGAAGAGCTGGTCCTTGCTGCCGAAGTAGTGGTGAACCAGGGCCGGGTCCACCTCTGCCGCGGCGGCGATGGCCCGGATGGAGGCCGCGTCGAAGCCACGCTCGGCGAACGCCGCCCGCGCCGCCACCAGGATCACCTCACGGGTGTCCGGATTGCCGGGTCGCCGGCCGGTCCGCCGCGTCATCGCCGCCCTTCGATCGTTTCCTCGCTCCGCACGGCTGCCGGCCGCCTCACCGGCGGCCGACAGCCGTGTCCACCGTCAGCCGCTGCGCCGCCGGAGGGTCGCCGCGGCGAGCACCAGCGCCAGCACCGCAGCACCGGCGACGATCGCCACGTCCCGCCACATCGTGCCGGTCGGTTCGGCGTGCGCGCCCACTTCCTGCAACGCCTCGACGGCGTACGACAGCGGCAGCACGTCGCTGATCGCCTGCAACCAGCCCGCCATCTGACCCCGCGGGACGAAGAGCCCGCAGAGCAGCAGCTGGGGTGCCACCACGACCGGCATGAACTGTACGGCCTGGAACTCGGTGCGGGCGAAGGCGCTGCAGAACAGCCCCAGCGCGACCGCGAGCACCGCGTTGACCGCGGCGATCAGGATCACCAGCGCGCTGGTGCCGGCGGTGTGCAGGTCGAAGAACCAGTACGCCACCACGGACGCGACCGTGGCCTGGAGCGCACCGGCCAGCCCGAAGGCGATGCCGTAGCCGAACAGCAGGTCCACCTTGCCCAGCGGGGTGGTGAGCAGTCGTTCCAGGGTGCCGGTGGTGCGCTCGCGCAGCATCGCGATGCTGGTCACCAGGAACATGATGATGAACGGGAAAAAGCCGAGCATCACCAGTGCCACCCGGTCGAACACGGCCGGCTGGCCGGGCGGGGTGGGCTGGTCGGCGTACATGTAGTAGACCAGCGTGAGCAGCACCGCGGGCACCACCACCAGCAGCGCGATGGTGCGCCGGTCGTGCCGCAGCTGGCGCAGGATGCGCCCGGTCGTGGCCGCCAGGATCCGCGGGTTCACGACGCCTCCCGTCCGGCGTCGCCCGTCGGGCCCGCCTCGTTGGCTCTGATCAGGCGCAGGAACGCCTCGTCGAGGTCGTCGACCCCGGCGGCGGCACGGACCGCGTCCGGGGTGTCGTCGGCGATCAGCCGCCCCTCCCGGATGAGCAGCAGCCGGTCGCAGCGGGCCGCCTCGTCCATCACGTGGCTCGACACCAGCAGGGTGGTCCCGGCCGCCGCCATCTCGTGGAACCTGGCCCACAGGTCGGCCCGCAGCACCGGGTCCTGGCCGACGGTCGGCTCGTCCAGGATGACCAGCTCCGGCCCCCCGACGAGGGCGCAGGCCAGGGACGCCCGGCTGCGCTGCCCGCCGGAGAGGGTGCCCACCAGTTGGGTGGCCGCACCGGCCAGCCCGACGTCGGCCACGGCCTGGTCGGCCTCGGCCCGACCGCAACCCTGGATGGCGGCGAAGTAGCGGGCGTTCTCCCGCACGGTCAGGTCGGCGTAGACGCTCGGCGCCTGGGTGAGATAGCCGACCTGGCGGCGCAGCGCCGGTGACCCGGCCGGTCGGCCGAGCACCGTGACACTGCCGCCGGCGATCACCTGCACCCCGACGACCGCGCGCATCAACGTGGTCTTGCCGCTGCCGCTGGGCCCGAGCAGCCCGGTCACCACGCCGCGCCGCACGGTGCAGCTGATGCCGTCCAGCACGCGCCGCCGGCCACGGTCGACGACCAGGTCGCGGACCGCAATCGCATCGTCCATGGTCCCTCCCTCCGAAACTCATCAACTGTTGAACTCAACGGTAGATGAGTTACCCGTTCCCGCGCAACGGTTGACTTCGAGTGCGCTCTAACTGGAAGCCTGGGGTACGTGGACATCAGCACGCAGGAGATGAGCCTCACCGTGGGTGAGGCGGCGGCGCGGGTCGGTCTCACCACCTACACCCTGCGCTGGTACGAGCAGGAGGGCCTGGTGGCGCCGGTCGGGCGAGACTCGGCCGGCCGACGCCGCTACACGGGACCCGATCTCGACTGGCTGCTCCTGCTGACCCGGCTGCGCCGGACCGGGATGCCGGTTCGCGACATGCGCCGGTACGCCGAGCTGGCCCGACAGGGTGACCGGACGCTCGGCGCGCGGCGGGCGCTGTTCGAGGCGCACCGCGCCCGGGTGCTGTCCCGGATGGCCGAACTGGAGGAGGACCTCAAGGTGCTTGACTACAAGATCGACATTTACCGCCGGGCGGAGGAGGGCCGATGATCAGTCGACGCATGGGAGCGGAGGGGCCGGAGGTCTCCGCCATCGGCCTGGGCTGCATGGGGATGAGCTTCGCGTACGGCGCGGCCGACGACGTCGAGTCGACCAGGACGCTGCACCGCGCCCTCGACCTCGGGGTCAACCACCTCGACACCGCCGACATGTACGGGTTCGGCCGCAACGAGCAGTTGCTCGGTCCGGTGGTGCGGGAACGCCGCGACGAGGTCTTCCTGGCCACCAAGTTCGGCAACCGCAGCACCGGCGACAGCTTCGGCGGCACCGGCACGCCCGGCGCGTACGTCGACAGCAGCGCCGCGTGGACCCGGGAAGCCTGCGACGCCTCGCTGAGCCGGCTCGGCATCGACACCATCGACCTCTACTACCTGCACCGCCGCAGCCCGGATACGCCGATCGAGGAGACCGTCGGGGCGATGGCCGAGCTGGTGACGGCGGGCAAGGTGCGGCTGATCGGGCTCTCCGAGGTGAGCCCGGCGACCCTGCGGGCGGCCCACTCCGTGCACCCGGTCGCCGCCGTCCAGATGGAGTACTCGCTGTTCAGCCGGGACGTCGAGGCGGAGATGCTGGCCACCTGCCGGGAGCTGGGGGTGGCGCTGGTGGCGTACTCGCCGGTCGGGCGGGGCCTGCTCACCGGGGCGATCACCAGCCGGGACCAGTTGGCCGCCGACGACTGGCGGGCCACCGTGCCCCGGTTCGCCGAGGGCAACTTCGACGTCAACCTGCGGTTGGTCGAGGAGGTCCGCGCGGTGGCGCCGAGATCGGCTGCACCCCGGCCCAGGCCGCGCTCGCCTGGCTGCTCGCCGAGGGCGAGGACGTGCTGCCGATTCCCGGCACCAAGCGGGTCCGGTGGCTCGAGGAGAACGTCGCCGCAGTCGACGTGCGGCTCTCGCCGGAGCAGCAGGCCCGGCTGACCGCGGCGGTGCCGCCCGGGTCGGTCGCCGGCGAAAGGTACTCGGAGGCAGGAATGCGAACCGTCGGGCACTAGGCCCCTGTACCGGACAGTGGACCCGGCATCGGTCATTGCGCCCTGATCGGGCATGCGGCACGATGACGCCGTGGGTCACGCTCCGTTACCCGAGAGTGGGTTCCTCGACGACTGGGCCGCCCGGCTGCGACAGGCGGCCGAGCGGCCCGTCGTCGGCATCATGCTGCGAGGCAGCCACGCCCGACAGGGTGCCACCGAACACAGCGACGTCGACCTCGACGTGCTGCTCTCCAGCGACGAGCCGACCGTCACGCCGAGTGACAGCGGGAGCGGTGCCGCCTACGCCGCCCGGCGGGCGTACCTCGCGGAAGCCGCCGGCCGGCTCACCCACGTCTCGGTGGCCGTCCGGGACGTCCGGTCCTGGCTGCGCCGGCTGGGCGAACCGGCGGACTGGGC
>JAEVHO010000326.1 GCA_016802835.1 Micromonospora sp. ATA32
CCGCACCGTCGCGGAACTCCCGGTCGAACCGTCTCCTCGTCTCAGCCATGACCATCTATCCCCTTAGGTCCGGCCTCCACGCTATCGGGGGAACCTCACGCGCAGCTTCCCCACCATCCGGCTGACCTGGGCCGACAGCGCGACGCCGGTGAAGGCGGGCAACACCCCGGCGGTGTCCATGGCCGCGGTGCCGCGTTTGGGGATGCACCGTCAGCAGCACATCCGTGGGTGTGGAGGCGGAGTGTAGCCAGGCCAGGCGCCCGTCGGTGCGCATCCCGGTCTCGTCGAAGTGGGCCACCGGCGAGGCGGCGATGCGATCCCGCACGACGGGCAGGACTTTCTCGATGATGCCCAGCGCGCTGCGTTTGACTCAGCAGGCCACCGTGCCGGCGGCCACCGGGGCGCCGAACAGGTCCCGCAGCGCCTGCGCGGTGCGCGACAGGGACAGGAACTGCCCGTGCAGCAGGTACACCCCGATCCCGGCCAGGCGCGGCCCGTACACCGCGGGCGCGGTGGCCTCGGCCGGCGCCGTGCCAGTGGTGTGGTGCCGCAGGCGCAGGCCCGGGTCACGATCTGATGCTCGGTCACCTGAAGTTTCGGCTCCGGGATGTCGAAGACCTGCCGGCGGGCCACCCCTACCTCGGCCGCACCGGCCAGACTGTCTCCGCAGCCGGCGCACACCGCCGGTTCGTGCCGCACGACCACGTCCGGATCGGCCACCTGCGCCAGGGTGACGCCGTCGCCCCCGGCGGGTCGTCCCGGCCGGCGACCCGACCGGCCCCGCAGCGACTTCGGCGCGGGTTTGGCCAGCCCGTCCGACGACGCCGGCTTCGAGGAGTTGCTCGAGGACTGCTTCAGCCGGGCCTCAAGCTCCCCGATCCGCGCCAACGCCCACTCCAGCCGGACGGTCAAATCCGCCACCGAAGCCCGCAACGCCGCGTTCTCTGCCACCAGGTCCTCATACGAGGGCAGCGACGACGGCTCGGCAGACACGACCGGTCAACCTACCAGCCTCCACAACGGACACCGCGCCGACCCGGAACCTAACCAGTTACGCCGGCGCTTGCTGTATGTCCCGCCCCGGGTTTGATGGAGACATCGAACACCCGGAGGATTCACTGTCATGGCGGCACCACGGAAGTACCCGGACGAGTTGCGTGAGCGGGCCACGCGGTTGGCGGTCGAGGCGAGGCGGGACCCGGCGTCGAGCATCGGGGCGATCAGGCGGATCGCGGGGCAGCTCGGCGTGCATCCGGAGGCGTTGCGTACGTGGGTGAAGCAGGCCGAGACCGATGATGGAGTCCGGTCGGGGACGACGTCGTTGGACGCGGCGAGGATCGCCGAGTTGGAGCGGGAGAACCGTGAGCTTCGGCGGGCGAACCAGATCCTGAAGTCCGCGGCGTCTTTCTTCGCGGCGGAGCTGGACCGTCCGTCGCGATGAAGGTCGAGTTTGTCGACTCCCAGCGGGAGGAGCACGGTGTCCAGCCGGTCCTGCAGGCGCTCGAAGGCACGCCGGCACAGATCGCACCGTCGACCTACTACGCCGCCAAGACCCGTCCCGCCTCGGCCCGGGCGGTGCGCGACGGTGAGCTGATCGAGATGATCGAGCAGGTCCATGCGGTGAACTACGGCGTCTACGGCGCCAGGAAGGTGTGGCACGAGCTGAACCGGCAGGGCGTGGCCGTCGCCAGGTGCACGGTCGAGCGGCTCATGCGCGAGGCCGGCTTGCGGGGGCTGCTGCGGGACAAGTTCCCGCGGACCACTCGGCCTGCGCCCGATACCGCACGTCCTGGTGACCTCGTCGAACGTGACTTCACCGCGAGTCGTCCGAACGAGTTGTGGGTCGCGGACCTCACCTACGTCCGCACGAGGGCGGGATGGGTGTACGCGGCGTTCGTCCTGGACGTGTTCTCCCGCATGATCGTCGGCTGGCAGGTGGCCACCTCGCTCTACACGGACCTGGCCCTCGACGCGCTACAGATGGCGATCTGGCGTCGGCAGGCCGGGGGCACCGACCTGGCCGGCTTGGTCCACCACTCCGACAGGGGTGTCCAATATCGTGCGATTCGCTACACGCAGCGGCTGGCCGAGGCCGGCGCGGTCGCGTCGGTCGGGTCGGTTGGCGACTCGTACGACAACGCGATGGCCGAGGCGTTCAACTCGCTGTTCAAGGCCGAGCTCGTGCGCAACAAGGGACCCTGGCGCGGGCTGGACGACCTGGAGATCGCGACCGTCGAGTACATCGACTGGTACAACAACCGGCGCCTGCACGGCGAACTCGGACACGTCCCGCCGGCCGAGTACGAAGCCCTACACGCGATGACCCACCCGGTCAACGCAACCCTGAAAACCAGATAATCCCGTCTCCATCAAACCCGGGGCTTGACACCCGAGGGCAGCTCGATCATGAAGGTGGAGGCGACCCGCAGCACGTACGCCTGCGGGTGAGTCTCGAAGAACTCCCGCAGTTGTGTGCAGTTGCCGTACACCTCGTCGCCGCAGGCGACGTCGAACACCAGCCCGTCGGCGTACGCGTCAGCACACAGGTCTATGGCCAGTTGGCCCTTCGTGCGGAACTCCAGCTCCGGTGGCAGTCCCATACCGGCCGAGGCCTGCGGGTCGGTGATGTGTTCGGCCGGGATCCACTGGCGGGCGCCGATCAACGCGTGCCCGGTCCGCTCCCGCACATACGACAGGTGCACCGTGTTGATGCCGTTCGCGACCCGACCTGCGCACCCCATGTACTGCCGTTTCACCCCACACGTCGCCTGGCCCTGCTTCTGTTGGCCCGTCTCGTCCAACGCCGCGACCACCAACCCCCGACGCCGCCGACGCGCGGCCGCTGCGTCCAGAGCAGCGACGGCGAACCGCCGGACCTGGCTCATCGCGGCCGTCGTGTCCCACACCGCCCGGTTCAACAGCCGCTGCGTGCGGTCCGGCGTGGCGTCCCCGACCTGCTCGGCGATGCTCCAGCCGTTGCGCTTCGGCACCCGACTGACCAGCGCCGACACGTACCTGCCCGCGTGCTGCCACGTCTGCGTCCGCACGAAACACGACCGCAGCTCCTCCAACATCTCGGCCCGCGCGCGTACCGCGCGCCTGGCCGCTACCCTGGCAGCAGCAGCCGCCTTCGATCTTGTAGTCCTCACAAACACATGATCGACAGGCGGCTGCGTCCACTTCGCACGCCCCCACCGCATCCCGCCAGGTCAGACCGCCAATGGCGGCTGCCGTACTAGGCGCCAGAACACGTTACGCACGACGATGGAGCACCGACCGTAATCAAGATCAAAGCGTATTTCGGTGCCGGTTCAGGAGGGGCTCTGGCCGCGGCAGCGGTGGCCAGGCCGTCCGGGCGCTGCTGGCATGAGGAGTGGCTGGAGGAAGGGGGCCGGGTGAAGGCAAGAAGTGGTGGACGGCGCGCCACGCGACGAGGGGGCTGCAGTGCCTGGCCTGGCGAGTTCCCGGACGGCTTGCCACACCTTCAGACGTGCCTGCGAGTGCAGGCCGGTCCCTGGTTCGTCGAGGACGGTCACCGGCTGGTTCCCGATGGCGCCGGCCCTACCCCGGGCTTTACAGCTTCCGATCGTCGAAATTCAGGTCGACGGGGCTGGGCGGGGTCCGGCGGGAAGCGTCAAGACCCGGGGTTGTCGCGGGAAGCCGTCGTGGTGGTGCCCATGGCCGAGCGCTTCTTAGCCTGCCAGGGCCAGCGGCCATCGAGCTCGACCTCGAGCGAGAAGCTGAGGAAGGTGCGGACCAAGACGATCAGGGCCAACACTCCGACGGTGTGGAAGGTCGGCGAGACCGCCACGGTGCGGATGATGTCGCCGCCCACCAGGAGTTCGAGTCCGAGCAGAACGGCTCTTCCGACACCCTGCCGGAACTGCCGGTAGACATCGACAAGCTGTCGGGTCTGCCAGTACCGATACACGAAGACGATTGCCGCGATGGCGACACCGACCGCGATGACGAGCACGCCGGCGAGATCTAGCAGTGCCCCGATGTGTTCGATGATCTGCTTTGTCGGCATTTCCACCCTCCCCTTCAACCTCGGCGGACGAGATGGGCGACACGGGCCACCTCCTCGCGGTCGAGACTCGCCAGCCGCAGGGTCGCACGGGCCATCGTCTCAGGGGCCACGTAGAAGACTGCAAGTCGTAGGGGCGACCCAGCCGGCAGCACGGAGAACACGCGGTGGGCATGCTGAGCACGATAAGCGGTGCCGCTGCGGAGGGTGAGGCGTTGTTCGACGTCGGTTGCTTTTACCTGCCACGGGCGCAGCGCCGATGGTGTCGAAGGCCGTACACCGATGAGGAGGTCCGTCAACCGGGGCAGACATCCAGGACCTCGGCGGAGGTCTGGTGGTCCACCGCAGGGCTGCGCACCACAAACCCTGCTCTGAGCCCCCCTGCACGCGGGAATTGTCACCTAACCGTCACAGTTTTTCGCGGTCGAGCCGTGACATCCCGGGGAAATCCTCGACCAAGCGCCACGACGGCGAGGAGGACCCACGAAGGGGCAAGTGGTACGGCCAGGTGCGCCAGCAGTGGCAGCGCTACCTGCGGTGGTCCTGCTCGCCACAGGCTGCACCAGCAGACCCGTGACTGCGCAACCCAGCGCCGAACCGACACTCACCACTGCACAAGGCACGGTCGCGCGGGCCGAGGTGGGCGACCTGCTCACCGCGAGCGCGGCGTGCGGCGGCGCTGTTACACCGATTCCGGCTACCTCGGCCGGGATGTAGTGCTTTGGGTTCCCTCACAAACTCATCGGTGCCCGCCGCTATAGGGACGCGAGCGAGTTGTTGCGCTACTCGGGCGGCGACGTCCGTGGCGATGAGCCACCGACTCCGGCATGGCGCAGGCATGACCCGACCTCGGAAGGGAGCCTCCATACGTATCCGACCACCGTTGGTCGGCGCGGCCTTCGCGCTCGTCCTGACATTCACTCCGCCGGTCGCCTCGGCTGTCTTCGACGCCGGGGCAGCGGGCGCCGACTGGCTCGACCTGCGCCGCAGCGTAGGCGGTGCGACCGAAGCCGCGCAGCTGGCCGCGCGGTGATCTACAGGCCAGCTCCCGTGCGGATAGTCGAGCCGGCCCGGGTTTGCCACCAGCGACCGATCGAGGCGACCACGAACGGCGAGGTGTCATGGTCGACGCCGACGTTGACCCGAGCCGGCATCAGCGGTCAGGTCGTAGACGCCGTACGGGTCGCCGCCTCACCGGTCGGGCCGGAGAAAACAAGATCGAGGAGTTGGTGGCCCGCTCAGGCGGCCGGGTCCGCGCCGATATCGTGCATCGGCGGATCACCGCGATGGGCTTCGCGCGTTGCGCAGCTTCCAGAGCCGCAACGGGCTCGTCGGCCCAATCCGCTGCGGCGGGCAGCTGAGCGATTTCAGGTCAGTCCGACCACAGCGAGGCGGTGGGCCGACCGATACCGTACCGAGGGTGTGGCGGGGATGCGGTCCAGCGGTCCGCGCCGGTCACCGCGACGTACGCCGGCCCTCGCTGGAGCGGAAGGTGCTGCATCTGCGGGCGAAGCGGCGGTGGGGACCGGCACGGATCGACGGTGGGCTCGGGCTGGGCCCGTCGACTTGCCGCGCGGTGCTGCGCCGGGCTGGAGTGGCCCGCCTGGCCTACCTGGACCGTGCCACGGGCCGACCCGGTGTGGAGGGCGCCGACCGGCGATCCGGTCCGGCCAGCGTATGAGAACCGACCCGCTCGGTGTCTGAGCCGGCCCAGGGGCATGCTGAGCGAGGGTTCGTGGTCACTGGTGCCGGCGGCGCCACTGCGTCTCCTCGGCCTCCAGTTCCCGTTGTTCCTTGAGCCTGGACGTGCGTACCCGTTTGCGGAGCTGTCTGGTGCGGATGCTTTGGGCGATGATCACGGCGATGGTGACCATCACCAAAAGGGCGAGTGCCCCAAATGCGGACAGCCGGCCAGCTACCGGAATCAGCGCGACCAGGAGCAAGATCCTTGCCATCTGGAACCGATCGGCCCGGTGGAGGGCCCGTTGCTCGAAGCCCTGCACCGCCAGGAGGTAGAGGATGACTCCGCCGTACAGGACGTAAACCTCTCCTCCGCGGAGCGAGTCGTCAAAGCTGGGCACCGTGGGCTCAGCGATGGTGGTGAGGACCCGTTTGAGCCCGAGGGAGACCCTGCTGGTTAATTGATGTCCTGATAGGCGCTGTCGGCGTGGCTGCTGCCGGTTGGTGTTGGTCGAGGGCATGATCGCGGCGCGGTCGCTTTCGCT
>JAEVHO010000327.1 GCA_016802835.1 Micromonospora sp. ATA32
GTCCCGGGCCCCCGCCAGGTGGCGCCACGGGCGCATCTGGCCCTCGCCCCGCGCGGGCCGCCGTCCCCGGGCCCCCGGGCCGCGCGCCGGATCTTGACCGGGTGCGACGTGGTGGCCCGCAACCGTGAGCCGGTCGCGGCGGTACTCGCCGCCGTGCTGGTCGCGGCCGGGCTCGGCACCGCCTGGACCACCGCCCGGTACGGCGACGAGTGGGCGACCAGCACCAGCCGCACCTACCTGGAGACTGTCCGCGCCGAGCTGGCCGGCGCTCCGCCCGACACCGTGTTCTTCGACCGAACGGTCCCGAACGACGTGGTGCTCAACCTCTCCGCTCCGTACAACCAGCAGTCCCGGTTCTTCCGATCCCTCCCCAACCGGCCGGTGTTCGTCACCGAGGCCGAGAACCCGTCGGTCTTCGACGACTCCGGCCGGATCGCGGCGCTCGGCGTGGACGGGCCGTCGGCCCGGCCCGGGCCGGAGGAGGGCTGCGGCTACAAGCTGACCGACGGGCAGGTGGTCCGGATGCCGCTCAACGGGAGCCAGGTCGAATGGTTCTGGGTGGTCCGGGTCGGCTACCTCGCCTCGGCCGATGCCACCGCCACCCTGCGGCTCGGTGACGGCGTCCGGGAGTTCCGCGTGCAGCGCGGGCTGCACCAGGTCTTCTTCGAGCTCACCGGCGGCGGCGACGCCGTCGACCTCACCGTGCACGGCCCGGGCGTGACGCTCTGCACGAACGAGGTCACGGTCGGCTCCATCACCGCCCGCCAGTGAGGACGGACGACCGCACCGCCGTGGACGACGGCCGGGCGGCACACGACGGCCCGACCGTGCCCGACGGCGCGGCGCGGGACGGCCGCGGGAGGACCGGCAGCACCGGGTTGGGCGCGGCCGGCGCGGCGGTGACCGTGGCCACCACCCTGACCAACGCGCTGGCCTACCTGGTCCCGGTGCTCGGCGCGCGGCAACTGGCCCCCGCCGACCTCGGCGCGCTGGCCACGGTGCTCGCGCTGGGCGCCATCGCAGCCGTGCCGGGCTTCGGGCTGCAGATCGCCGTGGCGGTCCACCGTGCTCGGCGGGGACCGACCGCCACCGCTCGACTGGCGCTGCTCACCTCCGTGCTGACCGCCGGGATCACCGCGCTGGCGGCACCGCTGCTGGCGGTGCTGCTGCGACTGCCGATCACGCTGACCCTGCTGCTCGCGGCGACCACCTTCGCCACCGTGCTGGCCGGCCGGTGGCTCGGTGAGCTCCAAGGTGACCAGCGCTTCCTCCGGCTGTCGGCCGCGATGACGGTCCTCGCCGCCGGCCGGTACGGCGGACTGATCGTCGGCCTCGCGCTCGGCCGCGAACCGGTGCTCTGCCTGCTGCTCGGCACGGTCACCGGCTTCCTCGCCCTCCCGGTGCTGGCCCGCCTGGCCGCCCCGGGCCGGTTCACCGCACCGGTCACCGCGCCGACGGCGGACACCCTCGCCGTGCCGCGCGCCGGCCGACCTGACGACACCCGCATCGGCCGCCCCGGACGACCGGAAGCTGCGCCCCGGGCAGGTGATGACCGCGTGCGGGGCGACGCTGGCCATGCTGACCATCTCGTACGCCGACCTGATCCTCGCCCGACAGCTCCTCCCGGCCGCCGGCTCCGGCGGGTACGCGGTCGGGTCGGTGCTGACCAAGGGTGCGCTCTGGGCGCCACAGGTGGTCACCCTGCTCCTGCTGCCCCGGCTGGCCCAGGGCGACCGGCGGGCCCGTGCCCTCGGGATGGCCATGATCGCCGCCTGCGGCGCGTTCCTCGTCGCCGCCTCCGCGGTCGCCGGCGAACTGGCGTTCCGGCTCGCCGGGGGAGCCGACTACCTGCACCTCGCCGGGCAGGCCCCGCTCTTCGCCGCCACCGGCGCCCTGTACGCGGTCGTCTTCATGCTGGTCAACGACCGGGTGGCGACCGGTGCGCGCTGGCCGGCCGCGCCGCTCTGGGTGGCTGCGGTCGGGCTGGCCGGCGCGGCTCGACTGATCGCGCCGCACACGGTGACCGGGGTGTTGACCTGCGCGCTCGTCACCGCCGCCGGGACCGCCGCGGTGATGTCCTGGCTGGTGTTCCGACCGGCACGACGCTGACACCGGCCACCCGGACCAAGCGCGGCGGCCGGCTCGGCGGCGGCAGGGAGATCCGCTCCTCCGACACCACGCGCCGGCACCGTCAGTCGCCGTCGGCCAGCCAGGAGCCGAGCAGGTGATGGTCGATCGAGTCGGCCCGGCCCAGCGGCCGGCCGGCGGCCATCCGCTCGCGCAGCTCGTCCCGGGTGAACCAGCGAGCCTCCAGCAGCTCGTCGCCGTCCACCCGCACCTGGTCCGACTCGGCGGTGGCCCGGAAGCCGACCATCAGCCCGGCCGGGAACGGCCAGGCCTGCGACCCCTGGTACGCCAGCCCGGCGACGGTCACCCCGGCCTCCTCGGCCATCTCCCGGCGGACCGCGTCCTCCAGGCTCTCGCCGACCTCGACGAACCCGGCCAGCGTCGAGTACGCCCCCTCGGGCGCGCCCCGGTGCCGGGCGAGCAGGCAGCGGCCCGGGGTGCCGGGCGCCTCGACCAGCACGATGACCGCCGGTTCGATCCGGGGGAAGAGCAGTCGGCCGCACCCCGCACCAGCGCACGAGCGGGCGTGCCCGCCGAAGGCGGAGCCGGCGGCGGCGCCGCAGGTCCCGCAGAAGCGCTGCTGCCGGTGCCAGTGCAGCAGCCCCCGGGCGTACGCCTGGACCGCCGCCGCCGCGGGACCGAGCCGACCGACCAGGGACCGGACGTCGGCGGCCGCGGCCGCACCGACCAGCCGGACCGCTTCCTCCTCGGCGCGGCCGGAGAGGTCGACCGCGAAGACCGCGGCGCCGTCGTCCAGGCCGAGGAAGACCGTCTCGTCGGCGGCGGCGAGCACCCCGGCAGCGTCGGTGACGGCCAGCCGGACCGGCTCGTGCCGGGCGGAGACCAGGCTGCGGTCCCGCCAGAGCGGCAGCAGGGTGGTGTCCGGCCGGCTCAGCGTCGAGGAGATCCACTCCGGGTCGGCGCGCAGCGCGCCCGCCCGGTCCAGCCATCCGCCGCCGTAGGCCAGTGTCCGTTCGTCCGTCCGCACCCGGATACCGTGCCATGGTCGGACTGAGCCCCGAGCACCGGCCGGTGCCGGCGACGCCGAACGAGCGCGGATCTACCCGGCCGACACGCTGCGCGGGGCCCGGCCGGTCGCACACTGCCGGCGGGCCCTTCCGTTGGCTACGGTAGGTGTCTTCCGGGTGGGGCACGCTCTCCCATGTGGTACGTCCCGATCGAGGTTGCTGTGACGCTGTACGGCGAAAAACTCCCGTCCGCTGATGACCGGCCCACGGTCAAGGTCACCGCGGTGAGCTGGCCCGGGGACGACCCGGAGCCGGCCGGGGTGGCCGCCCCGACGGCTGCCTCCGGTCGCTCGCGGCGGACGAGGATGCTGCTCGCCGGTGGGATCACCGCCGCCGTGCTGGCTAGCGGAGCGGGCGCCGGCGCGTACGCGTACGCCGGGGACGTGCCGCGCGGCACCTCGGTGCTCGGCACGGAGCTCGGTGGCCGGAGCCGGACGGCGGCCGCCGAGCAGCTACGGGCGGAGCTGGAGCGGCGGGCGGCCGCGCTGACCGCGCCGGTGACGGTGCGGGTGGGTGAGAAGACCACCGAGATCAAACCGGCCGACGTCGGGCTGGCGGTGGACGTCGACGCGACCGTGGCGGCGGCGGCCCGGGCGGAGGCGCACCCGGTGAGCCGCCTGCTCGGCTCCCGCACGGTGGAACCGGTGGTGTCGGTGGACGCCGCCCGGCTCGACGCCGTCCTGCGCGGGGCGCTGGGCAGCCAGGGCCGGGAGATGACCATGCCGACGATCATCTTCACCGGCACCACTCCGAAGCCGGTCTACCCGAAGCCGAGCCTCACGCCGGACCGGGAGCGGTCCGCGCAGGCGGTGCGGGCCGGCTGGCTGGCCGGGAAGCCAGTGACCGTGCCGCTGGTCGAGTCGCATCCGGCGACCACCGCGGAGGAGGTCGACCGGCTCGTCGCCGAGCTTGCCCGGCCGGCCGTGGCGGCGCCGGTCACGTTGCGGACCGACAAGGGCGGGATTCCCATCCCGCCGAGCGCGATCGCGCAGACCCTGCGCTTCGGCGCCGACGAGACGGGAAAGCTGACCCCCCGGGTGGACGTGCAGCGGCTGCGGTCCGCGCTGGGCGACGAACTGGCCCGGATCGAGGTTGCGCCGCGGAACGCGCGGATGAGCATCACGGGCGGTAAACCGTCGGTGGTCGCCGGCAGCCCCGGGCAGCAGCTGGACGGGGCCGCGCTCAGCCGGGACCTGCTCGCGGTCCTGCCGAAGACGCAGGGCCGGGAGGTCACCGGAAAGCTGACGGCGGTGCAGCCGGAGCTGACCGAGCAGAAGCTGTCCGCGCTGGGCATCAAGGAGAAAATCTCCACCTTTACCACCCGGTTCACCGGCGGCCTCTCCTCGGCCCGCAGCCAGAACATCGTCCAGGTGGCCAAGGAGGTCGACGGGACGGTCGTCAAGCCGGGGGAGACGTTCTCGCTGAACGGTCACACCGGTGAGCGCGGCTACGACCAGGGGTACCAGGACGCGCCGGTGATCATCGACGGCAAGCTGGTGCCGGGAGTGGGCGGCGGCGTCTCGCAGTTCACCACCACGCTGTTCAACGCCACCTACTACGCCGGCATGCAGGACGTCGAGCACAAGCCGCACTCGTACTGGTTCAGCCGGTACCCGGCGGTCATCGAGTCGACGATCTTCTGGCCGGACCTGGACTTCAAGTTCCGCAACAACAGCCCGCACGGCCTCCTGATCGACACGTCGTACACGTCGGGATCGGTGACCGTGTCGATCTGGAGCACGAAGATCTACGACAGCGTGAAGACCGAATACGGGCCGCGCCGCGACGTCACCACGCCGAAGACCATCCACCTGGAAGCCGGCCCGTCCTGCATCCCCAGCAACGGCATCGACGGCTTTACCCAGGACGCCTTCCGGGTCATCCGCAAGGACGGCAAGGTGGTCAAGCGGGAGAAGTTCACCTGGCGCTACCTGGCCGAGCCCCGCTACGTCTGCGGCCTCGAGCCCTCCTGAGGTCCGCCGAGGTCAGACACGCGGATGCCCCGCCGGCTCGGTCGCCGGCGGGGCATCTTCCTGTCGTACGAGCGTCAGGGCCGCGCCTCGGCCAGCCCCTGGCGTACGCCCTCGGCGTCGCGGTCGGTGCCGTAGACCGGGGTGCCCGGCTGCTGCCGCCAGCTCTCGTCCAGCGTGCCGGCGTCCACCGGGTCGAAGCCGAGGGAGTCGACCAGCTCCATCACCAGCTGCTTGGCCTGGGCGTCGTCGCCGGCCACCGGCAGCGCTACCCGGTCACCGGCGCCCGCGGGCTTGCCGCCCTCCAGCAGGTGCGGTGCCTGGATGTTGTTGAACACCTTGACCACCCGGGCGCCCTTGAGGTGGTCGGCGGTCCACCGGCTGGAGCTGAGGCTGCGGTCGAGCAGGTCGGCGATGTCCCCGTCGCGTTGCGGGTAGTAGTTGTCGGCGTCGACGACCACCTTGCCGTCGAAGAGTTCGGCGGGCAGTCCCGGTACG
The DNA here is from genome assembly GCA_016802835.1 of Micromonospora sp. ATA32. Lineage (GTDB taxonomy): Bacteria > Actinomycetota > Actinomycetes > Mycobacteriales > Micromonosporaceae > Micromonospora. The sequence continues at coordinate 5,624 of JAEVHO010000327.1, forward strand.
GCCACCATCGGGATGGCGACCACGACCAGCTCGGCGTCCTGGGTCGCCTGCTCCACGGTCCCCGCGGTCGTCCCGGTCTCCTCCACCAGGGCGCCCAGCGTCTCCGGGCCCCGCGAGTTGGCCACGGTCACCTCGTGACCGAGGGCGCTCAGCCGCCGGGTGAGGGTGCCGCCGACATGTCCCGAGCCGATGATTCCGATCTTCATGACCACTCCTGCCTCCGCCCCGTCCAGGCGGTCAGATCCGGTCGAACCATGAGCAGTTACCCCACCCGGTCCATCCCGATCACCGGAGAGGCGTACGCCACGTCCGGTCTGCTGCCGGCAGTGGGCGGAACGCCACCCGCGACGGCATTCCCGCACCCGACGGTACCGAGATCGGCTCCCCGGGTTGGGGAGATCGGCAGATGCGCGACGGAGGATCTGCCCCGCTCCCGGAGCGACCCGGAATCACCGGCCCGTCATGGCCGGAAATACAAATTAGGGCCACCCCCGAAGGGGTGGCCCTAATTTGAATGGTTGTCCGGCGGCGTCCTACTCTCCCACACCCTCCCGAGTGCAGTACCATCGG
>JAEVHO010000328.1 GCA_016802835.1 Micromonospora sp. ATA32
ACTCCTCGGTGCCCGGCCGCACCCGGGTCACCGCGGCCGGCCAGGTCACGATCTGCCCGCCGTGGTCGCCGCGGAGAATCACCCGCGCCTCGGCCGTGTCGGCGAGGCCGGGCGCGTCCTGCTCGCCCGGCCCACTGACCACGAAGAGCGCACCCTCCAGGGGTACGCACCAGAGCGCGAGCGCCGGCCCGCCTGCGACGGTCACCCAGACGACGGCCGCCTTCTTCATCGCCTCGTCCACCAGGGCGGTCGCGCCCCGGTCCTGCTCGTCGGTCACACCCGGCATCCTTCCGTACCCGACCCGGTTTCGTCAGCGCTGCCCGGCGCCGGGGCCGGCTCAGCCGACGAACGGCGGCACAGCGATCTCGCCACGGGCCACCGGCATCACCTGGCCGGCCACCGTGGCGCCGACCGCCGCGCCGCCGACGGCCGTCACGGTGCAGGCCAGCGACGAGGGACGGTTGATCTCCACGCCCTGCCGGACCGCGTACGAGGCGCGCCCCTCCCCGGGCAGCAGGCCGCTGGCGACCAGCCAGACCCCCGAGCCCCAGGGCGGCGGACCCGGTCGCCGGATCCTCCGGTACGCCGAGCACCGGCACGAACACCCGGGCGTGCGCCGTTTGCGTGCCACCGTCCCAGGAAAAGACGCTGACGTGCTCGATCCCGTACCGCTCCGCCGCCGCCGCGTTCACCCGGGCGCGGGCCACCGCGTCCGGACGGACCGGAAGGTAGGGGAACTCCAGCCCGCAGCCGGCCACCCGTGGCGCCGGGCCGGCGTGGTCGGCGAGGGTGAGACCGGCCACCTCCAGCAACGGCTCCAGATCGAGCTCGGGGCCGAGGGTCGGGGTGCCACCGGTCAGCGTCGCGCCGGTCGGGTTGACCTCGATGGGCAGCACGCCGGCCTCGCACTCCTGGCTGACCTGCCCCACATCGAACATCCCGCGCCGGCTCGCGGTCACTGCCGCGCCGACGCTGGGGTGGCCGGCGAACGGCAGCTCCGCGGCCGGGGTGAAGATCCGGGCCCGGTAGGTGGCCCCGACCTGCGTGGGTGGCAGCACGAACACCGTCTCGGAGAGGTTGAACTCCAGCGCGAGCGCCTGCATCTGCTCGGTGGCCAGCCCTTCGGCGCCGAACACGACGGCCAGCGGGTTGCCGGCGAACGGGCGGTCGGTGAAGACGTCCACGATCTCGTAGGACAAGGTCGACATGTTGATAAACACTAGGCGCTTAGGCTGGTGCCCGTGAGCATGCCGAACCGGGTCTACATCGCCCGGCTCGCCGGAGTCGCCGTCTTCGATCCGAACGGTGACCAGGTGGGTCGGGTACGCGACGCGGTGGCCCGGATCCGTCCGGGCCAGCGCCCGCCCGAGGTGGTGGGTCTGGTCGCCGAGATGCCGATGCGACGGCGGATCTTCCTCTCCATCAACCGGATCACCTCGATCGAGGCCGACGCCGTCGTCCTCGGCAGCGGCACCCTCAACCTGCGCCGCTTCGAGAAGCGCCCCAACGAGCTGCTGGTGCTCCAGGAGCTGCTGGACCGGCGGGTCCACGTGGAGCCGGGCGGCCAGCCGGGCACGGTCGTCGACGTGGCGATGGAGTCCCAGCGGGGCGGCGAGTGGTCGCTGACCCGGGTGGCGGTCCGGGAGCAGACCGGCCGGCTGACCCGCCGCGGCCACCTGCACCAGGTGGAGTGGGACCGGGTACGCGGATTGAGCGGAATCGCCGACAACCGGGGTACGGCCCACCTGCTGGCCGTGCTCGAGGACATGCGCCCCGCCGACCTGGCCAACGCGCTCCAGGACCTCCCGGACGCCCGGCGCAACGAGGTCGCGGCGGCCCTGGACGACGAGAAGCTGGCGGACGTGCTGAGCGAGCTGCCCGAGCACGACCAGGTGGAGATCCTCGCCGCGCTGGACCGGGAGCGGGCCGCCGACGTGTTGGAGGAGATGGACCCGGACGACGCCGCCGACCTGCTCAACGAGCTGCCTCCGCCGGAACAGGACGTGCTGCTGGACCTGATGGAGCCGGACGAGGCCGACCCGGTACGCCAGCTGCTGAAGTACACCTCCGGCACGGCCGGCAGTGTGATGACGTCCGAGCCTGTCATCCTGCCGCCGGACGCGACCGTCGCCGAGGCGCTGGCCCGGATCCGGGAGGAGCAGCTCTCCCCGGCCGTGGCGGCACAGGTCTTCGTGACCCGCGCCCCGATGACCACCCCGACCGGGCGGTACCTGGGCATGGTGCACTTCCAGCGGCTGCTCCGCGAACCGCCGGCGGACCTGCTCGGCGGCGTGGTGGTCAATGACATCGACCCGCTGCGGCCGACCACCCCGCTGCCGGAGATCACCCGCCGGATGGCCACCTACGATCTGGTCGCCATGCCGGTGGTCGACCGCAGCAACCGGCTGGTCGGCGCGGTCACCGTGGACGACGTGCTGGACCACTCGCTGCCCCCGGACTGGCGGGACCGGGACCTGGCGACGAGCCCGAGCGCCGCCGATTCGGAGCTGGACGGCGCGGATGACTGAGCAGCGGCGGGCGGAGCGGCTGGACCAGCCGCGCGAGCCCCGGGGCCTCAGGCTGCCCCGGGTCGACCAGGAGAGCTTCGGCCGGTGGTCCGAGGGGATCGCCCGGGGGATGGGCACGGCGAACTTCATCGTCTACATGACGGTGGTGATCGCCATCTGGTTCGTCTGGAACACGCTCGCCCCGAGGAACCTGCAGTTCGACCCGTACACCTTCACGTTCCTGACCCTGGTCCTCTCCCTGCAGGCCTCCTACGCGGCGCCGCTGATCCTGCTCGCGCAGAACCGGCAGGCGGACCGGGACCGGGTGGCGCTGGAGGAGGACCGACGGCGGGCGACGATGCAGAAGGCCGACACGGAATACCTGGCCCGGGAGATCGCGGCGCTGCGGATCGCGATGGGCGAGGTCGCCACTCGGGACTTCGTCCGCTCCGAACTGACCCGGCTGGCCGAGGAGCTGGACGAGGCGAACCAGCGGCGGCAGCGGCTGGAACGCCGCCAGCAGGACAGGGCGCAGCGAAGCGAGGTCGCCGAAGGGCTCGAGGATCCCCGCGACGACCTGGACGGCGACTTCGCGCGGGACAACGGCCGCCCGGAGTCCTGAGCGCCCGCCCGGCTGAAATGCTCAGCGACGCGGCGGCGCTCGGGTGCCATCGACTCGCTCACACCGAGGCCGGCTGACGACGTGGCCGATCGGCCTCGACGTAGCATTGCGGGCATGTCAGCACCCGTCAGCACCGTCGAGGATGCGATCCAGGCCGCCCTGGCCACCGTCGACGACCCCGAGATCCGCCGGCCCATCACCGACCTCGGCATGGTCAGTTCCGCCGTGATCGGCGACGACGGCGTGGTCCGGGTCCGGCTGCTGCTCACCGTGGCCGGCTGCCCGCTGAAGGACAAGCTGCGCAACGACATCACCGCGGCCGTGGGCGCGGTGCCCGGCGTCACCGGCGTCGAGATCGAGTTCGGCGTGATGAGCCCGGAGCAGCGCCAGTCGCTGCAGTCCACGCTGCGCGGTGGCGGCGCCACCGAGGAGCCGGTCATCCCGTTCGCCCAGCCCGGCTCCCGCACCCGGGTGTACGCGGTCGCCAGCGGCAAGGGCGGCGTCGGCAAGTCCAGCGTGACGGTCAACCTGGCCGCGGCGCTGGCCGCCCGGGGCCTGTCGGTCGGTGTGGTCGACGCCGACATCTACGGCCACTCGGTGCCCCGGATGCTCGGCGCGGACGGTCGCCCGACCCGGGTCGAGGACATGATCATGCCGCCGCAGTCGCACGGCGTGAAGGTCATCTCGATCGGCATGTTCACCTCCGGCAACGCCGCGGTGGTCTGGCGCGGCCCGATGCTGCACCGGGCGCTGCAGCAGTTCCTCGCCGACGTCTACTGGGGCGAGCTGGACGTGCTCCTGCTGGACCTGCCCCCGGGCACCGGCGACGTGGCGATCTCACTGGCCCAACTGCTGCCCAACTCCGAGATCCTGGTGGTGACCACCCCACAGGCCGCGGCCGCCGAGGTGGCCGAGCGGGCCGGCGCCATCGCGCTACAGACCCACCAGCGGGTGGTCGGCGTCATCGAGAACATGTCCTGGCTCGAACTGCCGGACGGCTCGCGGATGGAGATCTTCGGCGCGGGTGGCGGCGAGACGGTCGCCGAGTCGCTGAGCCGGACGATCGGCGCCCAGGTCCCGCTGCTCGGGCAGATCCCGCTCGACACCCGGGTCCGCGAGGCGGGCGACGAGGGCAACCCGATCGTGCTGGCCGAGCCGGAGTCCCCGGCCGCGAAGGCGCTGAGCAAGATCGCCGACCGCCTCGCCGTGCGGCGGGAGTCGCTGCTCGGCAAGCCGCTCGGCCTCAAGCCCGCCGGCCGCTGACCCCGAACCCACCACCGCCGCGCGCGTAGTCAGCGCGCGGGCGGGTCAGGTGGCGTCGTCGTCGTAGCTGCGGGACCGGGGCGCCGGAGCGGCCGTGCCGCCGGTGGCGGTCGCCGAGTTGCGATTGGATCGCAGGTCGGCGGCGGAGGCCACGTCCTTCAGGTCGTTGTGCACGCCCGTGACGTCCGCGCGCAGGTTGTCGTAGACGCCCTGGAGCGGCTTGCGGAGCGCCTGCTCGTCCTCCTCGCTGAGCAGGTGCTTGCGGATGAACGCCTTCGGGTGCAGGTCCTCCAGCTGGATGTCGGTGCCCAACTCCCGGCTCAGGTCCCCGGTGGCGTTGCGGGCCATGTTGCGCAGGTTGCGGACCATCCGGAGCCCGTCGGTGATCACCGTGGGCAGCCGGTCACCGAAGATCAGCAGTGCCAGGAGCAGCAGCGCACCGATCTCCCACCAGTTCAGGTTGTCGAGCACGGCTGGGCCTCCTCATCGGCGTCAGGGAAAGACTACGCACGTCGGACGCCACTTCGGGAGGGGGTCGCCGCCCACTACTTGGCATCCGCGGCGAGCGTCACCGAGGCGTTCTGTCTGTCCGACCCCCGCCGGTACTCGACGGTGACCACCGAGCCGGGCGCGAACTTGCGCACCAACGCGATCAGGTCTGTCGGATCGCTCATCGGGCGGCCGTTGAGCCGCAGGATCACGTCCCCGGCCCTCAACCCGGCGCCGGCCGCCGGCCCGGACGGCTCCACCGCCGACAGGCGTACGCCCTCGCCCGGGCCCGAGCTGGTGACGCCGACCTGGGCGCCGATCACCGTACGACGGGCCTTGCCGGTGCCGATGATGTCCTGGGTCACCCGCTTGGCCTGGTTGATCGGGATGGCGAAGGCGAGCCCGATGTTGCCGGCTTCCTGCCCGTCCGCGACCAGTGACTTGATCGTGGAGTTGACCCCCACCACCCGGCCGGCCCCGTCGACCAGCGGGCCGCCGGAGTTGCCGTGGTTGACCGCCGCGTCGGTCTGGATGGCCGCGTAGTACCGCACCGGCCCGCCCGGCTCACCGGCCTGCATCGTCCGGTCCAAGGCGCTGACGATGCCGGCGGTGACCGTGTTGGCCAGCGAGAGCGGCGAGCCGATCGCCAGCACCGGATCGCCGACGGCGAGCCCGTCGGAGTCACCGAACTCGACCGGACGCAGGCCGGTACGGGTCACCTTGATCACCGCGATGTCCGATTCCGGGTCCTGGCCCACCAGGGTGGCCGGCGCCGTGGTGCCGTCGTTGAAGATGACCGAGGCCTTGCCGGTGCCGCCCGCCACCACGTGGTCGTTGGTGATCACGTGGCCGTCGGCGCTGGCGATGAAGCCGGAGCCCTCGCTCGTCCCGCCGAGGCTGCTCACCCGGACGGTGACCACGCTGGGCAGCACCCGTTCGGCGACCCCGGCCAGCGACTCCGGCTTGCGCTGGGCCAGCGCCGGCGCCTCGGCGGGGCGGGCGCCGAGCATCGTCCCGCCCCGGCGCCCCCCGCGCACCGCGAAGGCGTAGCCCGAGTGCCCCCGCCCAGGGCACCGGCGAGCAGCGCCGTGATCAGCGGGATGAGCAGCAGCTGGCGCAGCCGGGGCCGGCCCGGCGCGTCCGGGTCGCTGACCGGCTCGGGCTCCGCACCACCGCCCGGCGGGGCCGGGATCACCACCGCCGCCGGCGCGTGCGGATCGCGCCACGGGTCGGCGAGCGCGTCGGACCACCAGGGCGACGTGGCGCCGGTCCCGGTGTCGTCCACGCCGGTCGGCGCCCCGCGGT
>JAEVHO010000329.1 GCA_016802835.1 Micromonospora sp. ATA32
CCGCCGAAGCCGGCGAAACCGCCGAAGCGGCCCCGGGAGCGGTCCCCCGCTGGGCGCCGCGACCTTCTCGCTGATCTTCCTGGCGCTCGGGGTGGTCGCCCTGCTGGACCTGCTCGACGTGTTCCCGGTCGGCGCGGCCGGATACTTCGCGGCGGCGCTGGCCACCATCGGGCTCGGCCTGCTCGTCGGCACCTGGTTCGGTCGGGCCCGCTGGCTGATCGCGCTCGGCCTGGTGACCGCCGCCGCGCTCGGCGTCGCCACGGTGGCCGAGTCCTATGACCGGATCCGGGGCGTGGACGGGAACGTGACCTGGGCGCCCACCGACTACCGCGACCTGGCCAACCGGTACGAGAACAGCTTCGGGGACGCGGTGCTGGACCTGCGGGCCGTCAACTTCGACAAGCGGGACACGGAGATCGTCGTCGCGATCAACTTTGGCCAGGCCACCGTGGTGGTGCCGCCGAACCTCGACGTGACCACGGTGGCCGACGTGAACGCCGGGGACGCGACGGTCTTCGGCACCCGCTCCGGCGGGCTCGACGGCCGGTTGCGGGAGACCACCGACCTCGGCCCGGACGGCGCCGGCGGCGGCAAGCTGCGCCTGTACATCCACGTCAACGCCGGCAACCTGGAGGTGACCCGGTGAAGGCACACCGCACGGATCTGGTCTCGTTCGTCTTCGGTCTGCTCTTCGTCGCCCTCGCGGTCTGGTGGCTGCTCGCGCAGTTGATGGGGCTCGCGTTGCCGCCGGTCGGCTGGTTCCTCGCGGGCGCCCTGATCCTGATCGGTCTGCTCGGCCTGGTGGGCGCCCTGCGCTCGGCGCGGCACTCCGGGCGGGAGACCGCGCCCGGAGCCACGGCGGAGCCGTCCGACGGTACCCCCGCCGGGCATGCCCGGGGGCGGTACCCGCCGGCAGCCGGGACGTCGCGGCGGCGGGCGCCCGGATGCCGGCGGCGGATCGGGCCGACGCCGACGAGTGGCCCACAGCAGCGGTGGCGGACGTGCCGACCGAGGCGTCGAGGACCGTCCGGCCCGCGACGACGGGGAGCCGCCCCACTGGTCGCCCACCGACCCGGTGCGCGGGAGGAGCCGGTCGTCCGGTCCGCCGATCAGGCCGGAGCGGCCGCCGGCTGAGCACAGCGGTGCGGGCGTCCTCCCGGGGCGCATATGCTGGCCGGTGGAGATCTCGCCTCCGCCGGCGGCCCGTGCCGCCGTGGCGGTCCCGCCGCGATTCCCGTCTCTACCCCGTCAGGAGCCCGCCCGACATGACCCAGTCCCCCGCCGTGCACACCCCGGCCGGCCCGTCGGTCCGCATCGGCGAGCGCGCCGCCCGCACCCTCGTCACCGAGCTTGCCCGGCGCAACGACCCGAAGGCCGCTCTGCTGGTCGGCGCGGCACCGGAGTCCGCCGTGCTGGCCGCGGCGATCGACGCGCTGCTGCCCGGCGACACCTCACCGTCGTACCGGCCGGGCGACCACCCGGCCGCGCTGCGCGAGCACGTGTCGGCCCAGGGCCGCTGGGTCGCCGACCGGGTGCGCGTGGTCGACTCCCTCGCCGAGGCCGACGCCGCCGAGGTGGTCATCGCCGGTGAGGTGTTCGCCGGCACCGCCGACGAGGCTCGGACGACCATCGACGCCCTGGCGAAGTACCTGACCGAGGGCGCGGTGCTGAGCGTGGCGGCGCCGGCCACCCCGGGGCGTACCCAGGGCGCGGCGTTGGAGTTGGAGCGGCAGGGCGTGCTGTACGGGGTCGGCGTCGACCTGGTGCTGCGCAACCAACCGCCGGTGCGGGTCTACCGGCTCCGGTTCACCCCGGCGAGCGCCACGCTGGCCGCCCGGCTCGCCCCGGCCCACCGGCCGTCCAGCGTCCCGCTGACCCGGGGGCATGCACATCGACTCCAACGGCGTCGCGGCCGCGGGCATCACCCTGGGGCTGGCCGCGCTGGCCCGGCTGACCCGACCGAAGTCGAAGCTGTGGCTGTTGCCGGCGCTGGCCGCCGCGCCGGTTGCCGCCTTCTTCCGGGACCCGGAGCGGGACGTGCCGGAGGACCCGTCCGCCGTGGTCGCCGCCGCCGACGGGCAGGTCCTGTCGGTGCAGCGGCTGCACGACGAGCGCTTCGGCGAGGGCGAGTGGCTGCGGGTCGCGGTCTTCCTGTCGGTGCTGGACGTGCACGTCAACCGCTCCCCGGTGGCCGGCAAGGTGGTCGACTACTTCGTCGCCGACGGCGGCTTCGTCAACGCGATGAAGCCGGACGCCGAGCACAACGTCGCGGCGTACACCGTGCTCGACACCGAGCACGGCACGGTGGTGGTCGCGCAGCGGACCGGCCTGATCGCCCGCCGGATCGTGCAGCGGGCGCCGATCGGCGCGCTGCTGGCCCGGGGCGAGCGCTTCGGTCTGATCCGGTTCGGCTCGCGGACCGACGTCTACCTGCCGGCCGACGCCGCCGAGCCGCTGGTCGGGCCGGGCGACAAGGTCGTCGGCGGCTCGACGGTGATCGCCCGCTGGCGCTGACCAGGCAGACGGAGAAAGGGGCGCCGCGGCTGCGGCGCCCCTTTTCGTGCGTCGTGCGGGTCAGGCGGTCCGACGCTGGTGCAGCCAGAGCAGCGGGCCGCTGACCAGGTAGCCCACCACGATCAGGGCGAAGGTGAGCCGGATGTCGACCAGGGCGCCGACCACCGGGGCCAGCCACAGCCACGGCGGCAGCTTGACCAGCCGGGCCAGCTTGGCGTACGGGAAGCTGGAGACCATGGTGAAGGCGAGCAGCGCCACCCCGGCGACCTGCACCACACCCGGCACCGGCAGGCCGATGATGACCGCCAGGGCGAGGACGGCGGCGGACATGGTGGTGGGTACGCCGCAGAAGAACCGGCCGTCCTTCGGCGAGACGTTGAACCGGGCGAGCCGGATCGCGGCGCAGGCGGCGACGAGCGCCGCGGCGACGGCGGCGGCCGCGGTGGGGGCCGACCCGGCGAGCGAGGCGTAGACCACCACCGGCGCGGCCAGGCCGAACGAGCACATGTCGGCGAGCGAGTCCATCTGGGCACCGAACGGGCTGGCCACGCCCAGCTTGCGGGCGAGCGCGCCGTCGAGCCCGTCGAAGACGACGCAGGCGATCAGGAAGAGCGCCGCGATCCGCACCTCGCCCTGCATGGCCACGAAGATGGCGTTGATGCCGAGCATCAGGCTGGCCAGGGTGCACGCGTTGACCAGCGCGAACTTCATCCGGCGGGCGGCGGTGCGCTCCCCGGGCAGCAGCGGGATCGCCATCGCCGGCGAGTCGTCGACCGGGGAGGTCGGCCCGAGGGCCGGGCTCACCGGCATGGTCGCCTCGATCTCGGCCCGGTCGTACCGGTTGCGGCCGTAGCGGCGGCGCTGCCGGTCGGCCAGGCGGCGCTCCGGCACCGCCAGCTCACCGGCGCCGGTCAGGTCACCGTCGCGGCGACCGACCCGGACGAGGAGCACCTGGCGGGCGAACGTGCTGCTGCGGCGCAGGCTGCCCGCCCAGCGACGCTGCGGGGCGCGGACTGTCAGTCGTACGACGCCGGCGCCATGGGGCTCTCGGCACGTTTCCTCCATCACCGGATCGGCTGGCCGCCACGGGGGCGGGTGTCCGGCTGTCTCGTGCCGGACCACTCTTGGCCCGGCAGCCGTTTGAGCGGAGTACACCATTGCACAGGGGGGCGGGGCTTGGCGATAGCTGCCGGCGGTACTTATATCTCCCTTAAACCGCGCGAACCGCCCTCTTATTCCCATCTCGGGCTCCATCGCCCGTTTCCTCCATCAACCCTGGCCACAGACTACCCGAACCGGTCGATGCCGGCCCAACGAGTGGGCGCTACCGGCCCCGACGTCCGGTTGCCAGCGCGGCGACCTCGGTCATCCGCAGCCCGGCGACCTGCTCCGGCGCGAACCAGCCGGCCCGCGCCGTCGAGCCGCCGGCCAACTCGGTGACCATCGGCTCTGTCGGCACGTCGACCCGCACCCGGTAGACCACCCGGACCCCGTGCCAGTCCAGCGGCCGGCCCTCCGGCCCCAGGGCGGCCGGGCTGTGCAGGTTGTCGACGAAGAGCAGGTCGGTCACCCGGCCGAGCTGGCCGGCCTCCTCGACCAGCTCCCGGAGCAGCCCGGTGATTGGCTGCTCGCCGTGGTCGGTGCCCCCGCCGGGCAGGTGCCACCGCCCCGCCCCCGGGTAGCCGTCGGCGATCATGGTGAGCAGGATCCGGCCGGCGGGATCGGTCACCAGCCCGTACGCCGCGAAGCGCTGCCGCCGGTCGGTCGGTGGATCGAGCGGCTGCCAGGACGCGTCCCGCGGTGCCGGGTGGGGCAGCGGCGTGACCGGCAGCCCGAGCAGCTCAGCGGTGAACGGCATCAGCGGCACGGCGGCCGCCTCGTCGGGGGTGAGCCAGCGCACCAGGTCGGTGCACCCGTTCGTTTCGCCGCGGAGCGTCCCGCCGGTCGCCGTGACGGCGAAGACGATCCGGTCGGTGTGCAGGGTGACGCCGAGGTCGGGCAGCGCGGTCACGTCGGCGACGGCCGCCCGCACCCCGGTCACCTCGACGGTCAGGCCGGTCTCCTCGGCAACCTCGCGGACCACCGCGTGCGCCGGGTGCTCGGCGTGCTCCAGCGCGCCGCCCGGCAGCTGCCACACCCCCGGGAAGCCGGCCAGCGCCGAGTTGCGGACCAGCAGCACCCGCTCCCCGTCCCGGCAGACCCCGTACGCCCCGATCCGCCGCCGCTCCGCCAACCGCCCCATCGGCCGCTCCCCCACTCCCGCACCGTCGATCATGAGGTTAGCCGTGTCCGGCGGGGCGTGCCGGAGGGTCAACCTCATGATCAACGCGGGATGCGCCGGGGTGGATGGGGGTCAGGTCAGGCGGGCGGCTTGGACGGCTTCGGCGGTGACCTCGGTCAGGCGGTCCGGGGGGAGGGCGTCGAGCTCTTCCGGAGCGAACCAGCGGGCCTCGCAGGTGGAGCCGCCGACGTCCGTCACCGTGGGCGGGGCCGGCTGGTCGACCACCACCCGGTAGAAGGCGCGTACGCCGTGCCAGTCGATCGGGTAGCCCTCCGGGCCCAGCGACGCCGCGTCGCGGTGGCTGGCCACGCCGAGCAGCTCGACCAGGCGCCCGTTCTGGCCGGTCTCCTCGACCAGCTCACGGATCAGCGCCGCGCCCGGCTGCTCGCCGTAGTCGGTGCCGCCGCCCGGCAGGTGCCAGCAACCGGCGCCTGGGTAGCCCTCGGAGATCCGGGTGAGCAGCACCCGCCCCTGCGGATCGGTCACCACCGCGTACGCCGCGAAGCGCTGCGCCCGGTGCAGCCCGTCCGGGCCGGGCACCGCGTAGAAGGAGGGGAAGTCGGGAGCCTCGTCGGGCACCACGTCGGCCGAGGAGGCGGGCAGGCCGAGAGCCCGCGCGGTGAACGAGCGCAGCGGCATCCGGCTCGCCTCGTCGGGAGTGACCCAGCGGGCCAGGTCGGTCGGGCGGTCCACCCGGTCGGTGAGCGTGCCGCCGCGCACCGAGACCCGGTAGATCAGCCGGTCGGTGTGGATGGTGATGCCGCGGTCGGGCAGCGCCCGCATGTCGGCGAGCACATCGTCCAGCCCGGAGACGGCGACCGACAGGCCGGTCTCGGCGGCGGTCTCCCGGACCACCGTGTGGTGCGGGTCCTCGCCGTGGTCGACCGCTCCCCCCGGCAGCGACCACGTGCCCGGGGTGCCGGAGCGTCCGATGCGCGGACCAGCAACACCCGGCCGACTGAATCAGCACAAACTGCGTATGCCGCGATCCTGCGGAGCGGCTCCAGCAAGGTGGTCACGGGGGGAAATTCTCCCCCGCCCGGGTTACCTGCATCGAAACGAGTCAGATTCCTGACTCTCCGGCCCGGATCAGGGATCGGTCAGGGTAGAGATCCGGGCGGTCACCGAGGTGGGCGCGCCGGCCGGCGCGGACCGTGGAGACATGACCACCACAACCACACCCCACGCCCCGTACAAGCAGCTCCGGCGACCGACCACCGACCGCATGGTGGCCGGGGTCGCCAGCGGCCTCGGCCGCTACTTCGCCGTCGATCCCACCCTGGTCCGGGTGATCTTCGCCGTCGCCACCATCGCCACCGGCGGGGTCGCGGCGCTCGCGTACCCGGTGCTGTGGTTCCTGATGCCGCAGG
>JAEVHO010000330.1 GCA_016802835.1 Micromonospora sp. ATA32
GTCGCCGCCCCGGAGGACCGGTCGCCGCGCTCCGGCACCCCTCGTCTGCCCGTCACGACGTTCATTGGACACCTGCCCCCGGGAGGGTCGGGGCAGCTCAGGGCGCGTGTCGGCGACAAATCGGGCGGGGCGCGGACGGTTCACCGGGGGCCTTCGGCGGGCCCGCCGGCGACGAAAGCGGCGGCGCGGGCGGCGGCGGGCCTGCCCCGGGGCGGGCCCTGGCCCCTATTGGTTCGCGGGCACCGGGCAGCGGTCACTAGGCTTGCTGGTCATGAGTCACGTTCTCGCGGCAGTCGCCTGGCCGTACGCCAACGGCCCGCGCCACATCGGCCACGTCTCCGGTTTCGGCGTTCCTTCTGACGTCTTCGCCCGGTACATGCGGATGTCCGGCCACGACGTGCTCATGGTCTCCGGCACCGACGAGCACGGCACCCCGATCCAGGTGCAGGCCGACGCCGACGGGGTCACCCCGCGTGAGCTGGCCGACCGGTACAACCGGGTGATCGTCGAGGACCTGCACGGGCTGGGCCTCTCCTATGACCTGTTCACCCGCACCACCACCCGCAACCACTACGCCGTGGTGCAGGAGCTGTTCGAGGGGATGTACCGCAACGGGTACATCGTCCCCAAGGTCACCATGGGCGCGATCTCCCCGTCGACCGGGCGCACCCTGCCCGACCGGTACATCGAGGGCACCTGCCCGATCTGCGGCTACGACAGCGCCCGTGGCGACCAGTGCGACAACTGCGGCAATCAGCTCGACCCGGTCGACCTGATCAACCCCAGGTCGAAGATCAACGGGGAGACCCCGAAGTTCGTCGAGACCGAGCACTTCTTCCTGGACCTGCCGGCCCTGGCCGACGTGCTGCGGCAGTGGCTGGACGCCCGGGAGGGCTGGCGCCCCAACGTGCTGCGGTTCTCCAGGAACCTGCTGGACGACCTGCAGCCCCGGGCCATCACCCGGGACCTGGAGTGGGGTGTGCCGATCCCCCTCGACGGCTGGCGGGACCGCCCCGACAAGCGGATCTACGTCTGGTTCGACGCGGTGATCGGCTACCTGTCGGCTTCCATCGAGTGGGCCCGCCGCTCCGGCGACCCGGAGGCCTGGTGGAAGTACTGGAATTCGAAGGACGGCGAGGGCAGCGTCCCGACGGCCGACGGAGTCGGCGGTGACGCCCGCTCCTACTACTTCATGGGCAAGGACAACATCGTCTTCCACTCGGTGATCTGGCCGGCGCTGCTCGCCGGCTACTCCGGCGAGGGCTCCCGGGACGGCGAGCCCGGCGAGCTGGGCCGGCTCAACCTCCCGACCGAGGTGGTCTCCAGCGAATACCTGACCATGGAGGGGCGCAAGTTCTCCTCGTCCCGCAAGGTCGTCATCTACGTCCGGGACTTCCTCGAGCGCTACGACGCCGACGCGCTGCGATACTTCATCGCCGCCGCCGGCCCGGAGAGCAACGACACCGACTTCACCTGGGCCGAGTTCCTCCGCCGCAACAACGACGAGCTGGTCGCCGGCTGGGGCAACCTGGTCAACCGGTCCGTCTCGATGGCGGCGAAGAACTTCGGCGCGATCCCGCCGATCGACCCGGCCGGGCTGACCGAGGCCGACGAGGCGCTGCTCGCGGTGGCCCGGGCCGGCTTCGCCACGGTGGGTGAGCTGATCGGCCGGCACCGGCAGAAGCAGGCGATCGGTGAGGCGATGCGGGTCGTCGCCGAGGCCAACCGCTACCTGTCGGAGCAGGCGCCGTGGAAGCTCAAGGGCGAGGACGACAAGCCCCGGATGGGCACCATCCTGCACGTCGCCCTCCAGGTGATCAGTGACGCCAACACGCTGCTCACCCCGTTCCTGCCGCACTCCGCGCAGCAGGTGCACGAACTGCTCGGCGGCACCGGCGTGCACGCGCCCATGCCGTCGATCATCGAGGTCGACGACCTCGACGGCGGGCCGGCGTACCCGGTGCTGACCGGCGACTACACCGTCGGGGCGCGGTGGGAGTCCGTACCGCTTGCGGCCGGCCGGCCGCTGGCCGCGCCGAAGCCGGTCTTCCGCAAGCTCGACCCGTCGATCGTCGACGAGGAGCTGGCCCGGCTGGCCGGCTGACCAACGCAGCTGACGGCGCGGCCCGGATGACCTCCGGGTCGCGCCGTTGCCGTACCGGTCCCGCGCCGGGCCGCGCGACCGTGCGCCCGACGGGGGTACGAGGTCAGGGCCGCGCCATCGCCGGCTGGCCGATGAAGTCCATGATCGCCTTGTTGATTTCGTCGGCGTGCGTCCACGGGATGCCGTGCGGGGCGCCCTGGAGGTACATCCAGGTGCTGGTCGGCAACATCGGGCCGAGGCGGAGCCCGGTCGACGGGGGCGGCAGCACCCGGTCCTGGTCGCCCTGCATCATCAGAACCGGGACGTCGATCTTCGGCAGGTCGGCCCGGAAGTCCTCCTGCCAGGCGTCCACGCAGTCGTGGGTGCCCTTGCCGGAGGCCCGCGCGCCGATCTCCCAGTGTGCCCGGAACGCCTCCTCGCTGACCCGCTTACCCATGTTCTGGTCCGGGTTGAAGAAGGCATTGCAGAACTGGGTGAGGTAGGCGAAGCGGTCCTGCAGGATGGCCTGCTGGAAACCCTGGAGGAGGCTCTTGTCGACGCCCTCCGGGTTGTCCGGGGTCTTCAGCAGGAACGGCGCGATCGGGCTCAGCATCACCGCCTGGCTCACCCGCTGCGAGCCGTACGTGCCCAGGTAGCGGGTCACCTCACCGGTGCCCATCGAATGGCCGACCAGGATCGCGTCCCGCAGGTCCAGCTCGTTCATGATCACGCTGAGGTCGGCGGCGAAGGTGTCGTAGTCGTACCCCGCCCCCGGCTGGCTGGAGGCGCCGAAGCCCCGCCGGTCGTAGGTGATCGTCCGGTACCCCGCCGCCAGCAGCGCGTTCGTCTGTTTCTCCCAGGTGGCGCCGCTGAACGGGAAACCGTGGATCAGGACCACCGGCTGGCCGGAGCCGTGGTCCTCGTAGTACAGGTCGATGGGCGCGGAGTTCTCCGCGCCGACGGTGATGAAGGGCATGTGTGGGTCTCCTGAATCCGGGCTCCGTCATCGGACGCCCGCGCATTCCCGTACCGACCGCCGTTATGCCCGGCGCCGACTCACAGCGCGTACGGCGTGTCCTCCACCCGGTCGTCGGTCAGCTCTGCGGCCGGCGCCCACGCCTCGTAGACGCCCCGCTCGTGGCACTGTGCCCCGGTGACCGCCACGGCGTCCGGATCGGGATGCCGCAACCGCAGCCGCAGCCAGCCGGCCTCCTCCCGCAACACCAGGCACGGCACGCCCCGCCAGCTGGCGTAGCGCAGCCGCCGGGCGGCCGAGTCCACCGGGTAGCGCGCCGCCCGGGTCATCGCCAGCACCCGGAACCCGCCGGGCTGGTCGGAGACCGCCTCGTACTCGCCGCCGGCGCAGGTCCCGACCAGCTGGGTCGAACGGGCCGCCTCGCCGGTGGGCACGTACTCCTGGTCGGGGGAGAGGCCCGGCACCGCGGCGAGCAGGTGCCGCCACTGCGGGCCGACCATCCGCAGCCAACCCCGCTGTTCCGCCTGGTAGACGTAGAGCACCACCTCGACACCCTCGGCCGGATAGGCGACCAGGGTGGCGTTCGCCGGCATCGGCAGGTCGGCGAAGTCCCGGGTCACGAACTCCGGGATCAGCTGCGCGTTGCTCGGGATGAAACCGGTGCCCAGCACCGGCGGACCCAGCCGGTCCCGGGGCGGCAGCGCGGTCAACCCGCGGTGCGCCGCGCCCGTCGGCACGTCATAGTCGCCCGGGTCGGCGGCCCGCCAGCGCAGCGCGTACGCCACGTCCAGGCCCTCCCGGCCGACCTCCCCGTCGGCCCGCAGCACCGCCATCGTCGCCGGCGTACGCAGGTGCGCGACGTCATGCTCCCGGTAGCAGAAGCCGTGCGGCAGCCAGCCCCGCACGTACCCGCCGAGCTGCCGGGCGGAGAGCACCTTGACCATCCGGGTGCCCCGCCGGACCACCGCCGAGGCGCGGACGCGGCGAGCATCGGGGTCGCCGCCCGAGCCGGGGTGCTGGCTGAGCTGGTGCACGTCCGCCCAGCCCCGATCCCGGTGCAGCGGGACCATCAGCGGCGCCTCCGGCTCCTCGCCGCTCGCCGGGGCGCTGTGCACCGCGGTCACCTCGGTGGCGTGCACGAAACGGCGCCACGGCAGGGGCACGTGGGGGCGGGGCGCCCACTGGAAACCGGTCACCTCGTCCGCGCTGAACAGTTCGTACGCCGCACCGCGGGCGATCTCCTCCGCCGGATACACCGCACCGTCGTACGTCACATGCAGCCCGGTCCGCTCCGGCGCGGTGCCGCTGGCCTGTGGGGTGACGGTCACTCCCCGTACGCTAGGCGCGGGATGTGCCCTACAGGTGAACACCCGATCACAGGCGGGGAACGCCGGACCACGGTCGGTGTGTGATGCTGGCCCCGATGAGTGAGCCGAACGAATCCCGCAAGCAGCGGGCCGCCCGCCGCGCCGGCGAGTTCCCGCCCGCGCCCGAGCCGCTGCCCCGTCCCGTGCTGGACAGCCACACCCACCTCGACATCACCGTCAATGAGGCCGGCGTGCCGGGCGGTGGCACCGCCGACGACCCGGTCGCGGCCGCCGTCGCGGTGGCCGCCGAGGTCGGCGTGGACCGGCTGGTCCAGGTGGGCGTCGACGTGGCGTCCTCCCAATGGGGGGCGGACGCGGCCGAGACCTACCCGGCCGTGGTGGCCACCGTCGCGCTGCACCCCAACGAGGCGCCCCGGCTGGCCGACCTGGACGAGGCGCTGCGCGAGATCGAGAAGCTGGCCGCCCGCGACCGGGTACGCGGCCTCGGCGAGACCGGGATGGACTTCTTCCGCACCGGTGACGAGGGGCGCGCCGCCCAGGAGGTGAGCTTCCGGGCGCACATCGCCATCGCCAAGCGGTACGCCAAGCCGCTGGTCATCCACGACCGGGACGCGCACGCCGACGTGCTGCGCATCCTCGACGACGAGGGCGCGCCGGACACCGTGGTGCTGCACTGCTTCTCCGGCGACGCCGACTTCGCCGCCGAGTGCGTCCGCCGGGGCTACCTGCTCAGCTTCGCCGGCACGGTCACCTTCGGCAGCGCCAACGCGCTGCGCGAGGCCGCCGCCCTCACCCCGCTGGACCAGCTCCTGGTGGAGACCGACGCGCCGTACCTGACCCCGATGCCGCACCGGGGCCGCCCCAACGCGTCGTACCTGATCCCGCTGACGGTCCGGTCGCTGGCCGCGACCACCGGCGCCGACCTCGACGAGCTCTGCGCCGCCATCTCCGCCACCGGCGACCGGGTCTTCGGCCCGTGGTGAGCGGGCCGGCGGCCGGTCCGGCACCCCGGCTACGCTACGGGGCGTGACCGGTCTCCTCGGCCCGGCGGAGATCCGGGAACTGGCCGCCCGGCTGGGCGTCGCCCCGACCAAGAAGCTCGGCCAGAACTTCGTGCACGACCCGAACACGGTCCGCCGGATCGTCACCACCGCCGGGCTGACCCCGGACGACGTGGCGCTGGAGGTCGGGCCGGGCCTGGGTTCGCTCACCCTGGCCCTGCTGCCGGTGGCCGCGCACGTGCACGCGGTCGAGATCGACCCGGTGCTGGCCGGCGCGCTGCCGGAGACCGCCGCCCGGTACGTCGGCACGGACGCCGACCGGCTCACCGTGCACCGCGCCGATGCGCTGCGGATCCGCGCCGCCGAGCTGGCCGACCCGGCGCCCACCGCGCTGGTGGCGAACCTGCCCTACAACGTCGCGGTGCCGGTGGTGCTGCACCTGCTCGCCGAGCTGCCCACCCTGCGGCACGGACTGGTGATGGTGCAGAAGGAGGTCGCCGACCGGCTGGTCGCCGGCCCCGGCTCCAAGATCTACGGCATCCCCTCGGTCAAGCTGGCCTGGTACGCCCGCGCCCGGGCCGCCGGCAAGGTGCCGCCGAACGTCTTCTGGCCGGTGCCGAACGTCGACTCCGGCCTGGTCGCCTTCACCCGCCGCGAGCCGCCCCGGGACGACGTGCCCCGGCAGCCGGGTCTTCGCGGTGGTGGACGCGCGTTCGCGCAGCCGCCGAAGCGCTGCGCGCCGCG
>JAEVHO010000331.1 GCA_016802835.1 Micromonospora sp. ATA32
GGTGCCCGGTGCCCGGTCGCCGGTGCCCGGTGCCCCGGTCGCCCGGTGCCCGGTGCCCGGTGCCCGGTGCCCGGTGCCCGGTGCCCGGTGCCCGGTGCCCGGTGCCCGGTGCTAGCGTCGACGCCGGTGGCCCCCTGGCTGATCGATCCGGCCCGGCCACCCCGGACGAGTGGTGGGCGTACCCGGTCACGCGAAGACGCCCGCGCGGTGAACCGACCCGACTCGTCCCGGCCCCGGCGGCCCGGACAGACCCGCAGAGGTGACCTCATGGCCTGGATAGTGCTGGTGATCTCCGGACTGCTGGAGACGGCGTGGGCGATCGCCCTGGACCGCAGCGCCGGCTTCAGCCGCCCGGCGCCCACGGCCGTCTTCGCGGTGACGCTCGTGCTCAGCATGGCCGGGCTGGCGTACGCGCTGCGCGAGATCCCGGTCGGCACCGGGTACGCGGTCTGGGTCGGCATCGGCGCGGTCGGCACCGCGCTGGTCGGCATGCTGGCGCTGAACGAGTCCGCCAGCCTGCCCCGAATCTGCTGCCTACTGCTGGTGGTGGCCGGCGTGGTCGGGCTGAAGATCTTCCATTGAGTTGAACCGATGGCCCTGCCGCGTCCGCCGACCGGCGGGCGTCCGAAGCCGCCGCGCGCGGTATCGACCGGGATGCGTAGTGCGAAGCCGGAGTGGGTACAGATCGAACACCCACCAGGGCTCTCATCACGGAAGACACCATGGCCGACATCCAGAGCACCGCCCGCCCGCGCCGTGATCGGCGCCATCCTCGGGATGGTGATCGGCTACGCGCTGCTCAACTCCTGACGCAGCTCGCGACATCGGGCCCGCCGCACCGCGGCGGGCCCTTCTCTGTCTCCTGGGCCGGTGCCCCGCGACGCGGCGGTGGTACGGCCGATCCGACGCCGGTCCTCGGTGGCTCCGCGCCGGGCGATCGGTCCGCCGTCAGTCCTCGCCGCCGCGCAGGCCGACCAGCACCTCTTCCAGCTCGTCCGGCTTGACCAGCACGTCCCGGGCCTTCGAGCCCTCGGACGGGCCGACGACGCCGCGGGTCTCCATCAGGTCCATCAGCCGGCCCGCCTTGGCGAAGCCGACCCGCAGCTTTCGCTGGAGCATGGAGGTCGAGCCGAACTGCGAGGTGACCACCAGCTCCACGGCCTGCACCAGCAGGTCGAGGTCGTCGCCGATGTCCTCGTCGATCTTCTTCTTGGTGGCCTGCGCCGGGGCCAGCACGTCCGGGCGGAACTCCGGCTCGCGCTGATTCCTGCAGAACTTCACCACGTCGGCAATCTCGTTCTCGGTGACCCAGGCGCCCTGGATCCGGACCGGCTTCGACGCGCCCATCGGCAGGAAGAGCCCGTCACCGCGACCAAGCAGCTTCTCCGCGCCGGGCTGGTCGAGGATGACCCGCGAGTCGGCCAGCGAGGAGGTGGCGAAGGCCAGCCGGGACGGCACGTTCGCCTTGATCAGACCGGTCACCACGTCGACCGACGGGCGCTGGGTGGCGAGCACCAGGTGGATGCCGGCCGCCCGGGCGAGCTGGGTGATCCGGACGACCGAGTCCTCCACGTCGCGGGGCGCCACCATCATCAGGTCGGCCAGCTCGTCGACGATCACCAGCAGGTACGGGTACGGGCGCATCTCCCGCTCGCTGCCCGGCGGCGCCTTGATCTCGCCGTTGCGCACTTTGCGGTTGAAGTCGTCGATGTGCCGGACCCCGTTGGCGGCGAGGTCGTCATAGCGCATGTCCATCTCGCGGACGACCCAGTCCAGCGAGTCGGCCGCCTTCTTCGCGTTGGTCACGATCGGGGTGACCAGGTGCGGGATGCCCTCGTAGCCGGTCATCTCGACCCGCTTCGGGTCGATCAGCAGCAGCCGCACCTCGTCCGGCGTGGCCCGGGTGAGGATTGACACCAGCAAGGTATTGAGACAGCTCGATTTACCGGCGCCGGTGGCCCCGGCGATCAAGATGTGCGGCATCTTCGCGAGGTTGGCCACCACGTAGCCGCCCTCGATGTCCTTGCCCAGCGCCACCACCATCGGGTGGTGGTCGCTGGTCGCGGCCCGGGAACGCAGCACGTCGCCCAGCGCGACGTTCTCCGGGTCGGTGTTCGGGATCTCCACGCCGACCGCGCTCTTGCCCGGGATCGGGCTGAGGATCCGCACGTCCGGCGACTTCACGGCGTACGCGATGTTGCGGGAGAGCTGGGTGATCCGCTCGACCTTGACGCCGTGCCCCAACTCGACCTCGTACCGGGTGACGGTCGGGCCGCGGGTGAAGCCGGTGACCGCCGCGTCCACGTCGAACTGGTCGAAGACGCCGGTGAGCGCGGCGATGACCTCGTCGTTGGCCTTGCTCCGGGTCTTCGGCGCGGCGCCGCCGCTGAGCATGTTGGCCGGCGGGAGCGTGTAGTCGCCGGCCAGGCCGGTGAGGGCGAGCTGCTCGGCCCGGGTGGGCGGGGGCGAGTGCTCCGGCGGCTCGGCCGGCTTGCGGCTGGCCGGCACCTTGCCTCGCGGTTTGCGGGGCAGCACGATGGTGTCCTGCAGGTCGACGCCGTCGTAGTCGTCGTCCAGGTCGTCGGGGTCCGGCAGCGGCGGGGGCCGCCTGGTCGGGCGGCGGCGGGTGGACTTCTCGACCGCCTCCACCGCCTCGTCCTCGTCTGCGGCGGGCGGCGCGCCGACCACCGCGCCGGCGAGCAGCCCGAGCCGCTCGGGAATCTTGTTGATCGGGGTGGCGGTGACCACGAGCAGGCCGAAGACCAGCAGCAGGATCAGCAGCGGCACGGCCACCCACGCGGTGATCGCCGTTTCCAGCAGGTCGCCGATCCCGGCGCCGATCAGGCCGCCGGCGTAGTCGCGCTGCACCTGGTCGACCGGGTGCTGTCCGATGTGCAGCATCGCCGCGGTGGCGACCAGCATCGAAGTCCAGCCGACCAGGCCGCGGCCACGGTGCTCGGGATCGGCCGGGGTCCGCATCAGCCGCCAGGCGCCGATCATCAGCAGCACCGGCACCACGATCGCGATCGCGCCGAAAAAGAGCCGCACGGTGTCGGCGAGCCGGGCGCCGACCGGCCCGGCCGCGGAGAACCAAATCGCCACTCCGCTGAGGATGGCGAAGCCGAAGAGCAGCAGGCCACCGCCGTCGCGGCGGTGCTCAGGGTCGAGGTCGCGGGCGGAGGCGGCCTGCCGGCCGGCGGCCCGGACCGCCCAGCCCACCCCGTGCGCCAGGCCCATCCACAGTGCACCGATGCCGCGTCCGAGGTAGCCGGCGGGACCGGGCCGGGCCGTCGTCCGCGCCGGGCCGCGCCCGGGTGGTCTTCTTCGCCGGCTGGCGGCCACGGCTGTTCGTGGTGCCGCGCGGCGACGCGCCGCGTCGCCGGCTCGCCTGAGTACGGCCCGCCATAGAGTCGCGCGAGGCGATGACACCTTCCGGCGCCCCCGAGAACCCCGCGCTCCCTCCCTTCAATGTCTGATGTCTTCCCTATACTGAGGCTGTGGCGTACGAGATGCAGCTATCTGCCGGCACCGTCCGCCGCCTCAGATCTTGCGCCGCGCGGTTCCCAAAGTATCGCCCTTCCCTGCTGGCCATCCTTGCCGCCAAGCGCTGGTACGAGCCGATCCGCGCCAGGAGCGACCCCCGCGGTCTTTGGACCCACCGTCGTCCCGACAGGCCATCCGAAACGCAACGACGCAGGGCACCGGCGCAGTGAGGCGCGCGTTCAAGTTCCTGCTCCGCCCGACCGCTCGTCAGGTCGCCCTTCTGACCGCCTGCTTGGAGGATCATCGGCAGCTCTATAACGCGGCGTTGGCTGAGCGCCGCGAGGCGCACCGGCGTGCTGCACTCATTCTCCGGTACGGTGCCCAGTCCAAACAGCTCAAGGACATCCGTCGTGCAGATCCCGATGGGCAGGGCCGCTGGTCGTTCTCCTCGCAGCAGGCGACGCTGCGTCGGCTGGACAGGGCGATGCAGGCCTACTTCCGACGGGTAGCGGCGGGCCAGACGCCGGGATACCCACGGTTCAAGGGTCCCAGGTCGTTCGACAGCGTGGAGTGGCCAGAGGATCGCGATGGATGTCGTTGGAACGCCACGCCCGACAGAGCAGCCGTGCGGGTCTACCTGCAAGGGGTGGGACACGTTCGAGTACACGCGCATCGCAAGATCATTGGCAGGGTCAAGACACTCAGCGTCAAGCGGGAGGCCAGCCGCTGGTACCTCATCCTGTCCTGCGACCAGGTGCCCGCGACACCACTGCCCGACACCGGCAGGGCGGTCGGAATCAACATGGGTGTGGCCTCGTTCTTGACCGCATCCGACGGAATCCAGATCGACAATCCCCGCTACTTGGCAAGGTCCAAGGAGCGGCTCGCGAACGCGCAACGGGTTCTTGCGCGCCGCAAGCCCAGGTCGAACCGGCAGCGCAAGACTCGCGCTCGGGTCGCCGCCCTGCATGCAAGGGTGCGCCGCCAGCGGATCGACCACGCCCACAAGACCGCCCGATGGCTGGTCCACCACTGCGACGTGATCGCGCATGAGAACTTGCACATCAAGAACATGACCCGATCGGCTGCGGGCACGGTCGGCACCCCCGGCGTCAACGTCGCGGCCAAGGCGGGGCTCAACCGGTCGATCCTCGACGCGGGTTGGGGGGTGTTCCTGTTGATCCTCGCCGCCAAGGCTGAGAGCGCCGGACGGATGACGATCGCAGTCGACCCCCGAAACACCTCCCGCACCTGCCCAGCCTGCATGCACTGCGCGAAGGAAAACCGCGTTGCCCAAGCCGACTTCGTCTGTATGGCATGCGGATACGCCGCACATGCAGACGTAGTCGGTGCCAGGAACGTACTCCGGGCAGGGCTTGCCCGTCGGGCCGCCGAAGCGGCCTGAGAAGCTGACGCCCTCAAGCGTCAGAGGAGTCACACACTCACCGTAACGGCGTGCACCGCAACCGCCCCGTTTTGAGGTCGCGTCTGCGTGTCGCAGTCGCCGTTTGTCAACACCAGTGATATCTGCTCTTTGAGGGAGGCCCGATGGCGCCACCGGAACCAGCGAACATTCCTGAGAGCCCACTGATCGGGGATCCGCGAACGCTGCAACGGTTGACCGGCGAGCTGGTCGCCGCCGTGCTGCGCAACCGGGGGTACGCTTTCTCCACCGACGACGACGGTGACCTGGTCGGCCGTTGGGACGACAGTCTGATCTGGTTCTTCCGGCTGGGCGCCGCCGGCGAGCTGCTCCAGGTCCGCACCATGGCCGCGCCGACGTTCCCGATCGAGCACGTCCCGGCCCTCTACGCTTTCTGCAACTCCTGGAACCACGACCGGCTCTGGCCGAAGGCGTTCGTGCACGTCGACGACGACGGCCGGGCCCGGGTGTGTGGCGAGGTGATCGCCGACCTGGAACAGGGAGTGACCCCGCACCAGCTGGACCAGCTGCTCGACTGTGGCATCTCGACCGGTTGTCAGCTCGCCACCGCCGTCGGCCAACTGCCCGGCGGGACCCGGCCGTGACGGGGAAGGACGGAAGCCTGGCCGGGCGGGGCGGTCACCCGGCCGGGCGCCGCGATCCCGCGCTCGCGGACGCGCTGACCGACGCCCGGGACCTGCCGGACGGCGAGGCCCGCTTCGCCGAGTTGGAGCGGATCGCGGGGCAGGCCGACGCGATCGGCGACGTCCGGTCCGGACTGGACGCCCGGTTCGCGCTGATCGAGGGGTACCTGCTGCACGGCGAGCGGTGGCGGCTGCTCGATCCGGTGCGCCGGTGCCTCGACGCCGTCGACCGGGCGCCCGAGCTGCTGCGTGCCGCCGAGGGTCCCGGCGACCTCCTGACGCCGCCCGGATCCCCGGACCGGCACGCCGAACTGCTGCGTCGCTACCAGCGGTACGCCGTCGAGGCGCTCTTCGGCACGCCCCGGGTCGGGTTGGATCAGGGCCGTCCATGCTGGACGACCTGGCCCGGCGGGTGGACCGCGAGGGTGAGGTGGTCGCCCCAGCTGCGCTGCCGGCTCGCCGAGGGTCCCGGCGACCTCCTGACGCCGCCCGGATCCCCGGACCGGCACGCCGAACTGCTGCGTCGCTACCAGCGGTACGCCGTCGAGGCGCTCTT
>JAEVHO010000332.1 GCA_016802835.1 Micromonospora sp. ATA32
CGGCGCGTGCTGCCAACCGACCAGGTCGGCGCCCACGCTGGCGGCGAGCATGGCCGCCGTGCCGGCGAGCGCGGTCAGGGTGGTGTATCGCAGCGGCGAAGGTTCATGAACAACGCGGCGTCGGCCGCGCCGAGCCGCTGCACGCCGGTGTTCCAGGCGAGCACCGCGATCACCGCGGCGACCAGCACGGCGTACGCCAGCTGAGGGGCGACCGCGACGAGGTCGGCGGCGGCGGCGCGTGCTGCCAACCGACCAGGTCGGCGCCCACGCTGGCGGCGAGCATGGCCGCCGTGCCGGCGAGCGCGGTCAGGGTGGTGTATCGCAGCGGCGACCAGCCGCCGAACCGGCCGGCGCCGTGGGTGTAGATCGCCCAGCCGAGCACCGCGAAGATCATCATCAGCGCGCCGACGCCGAACTGGCCCAGCCCGTCGAGCCGGCCCCGGGTGATCACCAGGCCGACCCCGACGAGGGCGACCAGGGAGAACGCAAACAGCACCGGCCGCGGGCGTACGCCGTCGCGGGCCCAGCGGACCAGCTGGGTGACCAGCGGCGTGGGGGCCGCGAGGAGGGCGATCTGCTGCGGGGCGGCGTGCCCGAGCGCCAGGTTGGTCAGCAGGTTGAACCCGGCGAACCCGACCACGCCGAGGACGAGCACCTCGGTCAGCCGGCCGCCGGTGCGCAGGCTGCCGGCGCCCTCCCGGAGCAGCAGCAGGAGCAGCAGGACGGCGGTGGCCAGCAGGTACCGGGCGGTGGTGAGGTTGAGGGCGTCGACCCTGGTCAGCGCGCTGGCCAGGACCGGGAACATCACCCCCCAGCTCAGCACCGCGAGCAGCGGGAAAGCGACGTGACGAGAGCGCATCGACAACTCCAATGTTCGACGGTTTTCGAACCAACGGAGCCGACTCTAGGCTGTTGTTCGACGTTAGTCGAACAACGGTTACACTGGTCACATGGAGCTGCACGAACCCGAGCTGCGGGAGGTCCCGGTCACCGCCGTGCTGGCGGCGCTGGCCGACGACGTCCGGCTCCAGATCGTCCGCACCCTCGCCGAGGGCGGCGAGTACGCCTGCGGCACCTTCGAGTTCGGCGTCTCCAAGGCCACCCGCAGCCACCACCTCAAGGTGCTGCGCGAGGCCGGGCTGACCCGTACGCGGGTCGCCGGGACCAGCCGGTACGTCCGGCTTCGCCGGGACGAACTGGACCGGCTCTACCCTGGCCTGCTCGACGCGGTCCTCACCACGCCGGCCACGGCGCCGACGGGGCGATGACCAACCAACCGGACTGGACGCCGGCGGCTCGGTCGGTGCATGTCCGACTGGGCATCCTTCGGCGGCACCTTGACCGCGTCGGAGTCCCCGAGGACGGGCGGCTGTTCCGGCGAGCGCGGCGGGTTGGTGGCCGCGGCGATGTCGACGTAGCTGAGCGGGATGGCAGGCATGGATTCCTCCGGGTCAACTGCTCGTCCTAGCCACCCTGTCGACGCGGTTGATCAGCCAGCCTGGACTGGCTGCCCACCTGGTAGAGCTCCGCCAAGGTCCCTGGTCGACGGCACCTCCCGTGGGTAGCGGCAGGCCGTCCCTCCGCACGTACCTGCGGACTATTTGATGCTCCTACCGCGGATCTTCGCCGCGATCCCGCACATACACCCCGCGCCCCTGGTGGCCCTCCACCAGACCCTCCGCACGAAGGGTCAGCATGGCGGAGCGGATGACCTGGGTGGAGACACCGTAGTGGGCGCAAAGTTCGGAGATCGACGGCAACTTGTCGCCAGGCTTCAGGTCGCCGGACCTTATCCGGTCGCGAATCTCGGTGGCGATGCGCTCGTAGAACGGCGTGACTGACATGGCGGTGCTCCCTCGTCGGCACCACCATCTGACCACCGTTCGCTTATGACATCAAGTTCTTGGTGTCTCAAGGGTTGCACTACTGATACTAGGCATCATATGTTGAGTGCGAGGCGGCCCTCGTCGGCAAAACAAGGGACGACTCACCCCCGGGTGCACGCCCGGGTTGCCGGGGCAGCACCTGACAGGCTGCCCCGGCACCTCAACGCCGCGAGACCAGAGGTCCGGCGTGACCGTGTCGGAGACGACGCCGGCCACGCCAGCCGGTCGGCAGCGAACGTCGACGGCCTGAATGGGACCGTCCGAAAGACCGTCCGGAGCCCGGACGCCACAGACAGGCCCGGGGCGGGTGCCGGGCTCCGGCCGACAGCCACCCGGGCGGCTGCCGTACGACCCCGCCCACCTCGGCGCCGCACCCGTCCACGACCAGGGAGGGCCATGGACCAGATCGACGAGATCGCTCTCCTGGTCGCCGAGCAGAGGACGCCGCAGCGATGATCTACCGCAGCGGGCAACGCCTGCACCCGCACGACCTGCGGGCCGCCGCCTTCGATACCCGCCGCCGGGGCCTGGACCCCGAGCAGGTGTACGGCTACCTGCACCGGGTCGCCGACGAGCTGGCCCGGCTGCACCGCGAGCTGACCACCGCCACCACCGAGGCCGAGCGCATCCGGCAGGCGTTGCGGCAGTGGCAGTCCCGACACACCGGCTGCCGGCACCCCACGACGAGTCCCAACAGCAGGTGGCCGCAATGACCGAGCCCCGCTGGATCATTCACCTGCCCACGACACTGACCAGCCTGGACGGCACCATCACGCTGGCCGAGGCGCTGCGCGACTCGCTCGTTCACGTCACCGTCATCGACTTCGGCGAGACCACTCTCAGCGAGGAGGACCGCCAGTTCCTGCGTACCCGCATCTGGTGCGACGCCCGGTTGCACGGCGGCGGCCGGTGCACCCGGCGGGCAGACCATGCCGGTGAGTGTTCCGCCGACCGGTGATGTCGTAGACGATTCAGCCGTCGACCTGGACGGACCCGTCGACCTGGCAACACCGACCGGATCGGAGTCAGCGCGTGGAGGACTCCCGACCGGCGACGAAACCGACCGCCCCCGGCACCGAGCCCGCCCGCGTCGACCGGGTCACTGCCGCTGCTATGAGGTGACGTCCTTGCGGGTGAAGCGCCAGAAGGCCAGTGCCCAGAAGAGCGTGGCGTAGCTGATCGCCGAGATGCAGCCGCGTACCACGTCGTCGGTCTGCACGGGCGTCGAGAGCAGGCCCAGCCAGGCCGAGCTGTAGTGGGTGGGCAGGAAGTCGCGCAGCACGCCGAGCGCGGTGATCTGGTCGAGGATGCTGGAGAGGATCCAGAGCAGCACCGCGCCGCCGACCGCGCCCAGCGCGGCGTCCGTGGTCACCGACAGCAGGAACGCCAGGCCGGCCACCGCCAGGAGTACGACCGCCAGGTAGCCGAGCACGGCCAGCAGCCGGAGCAGCCCCTCCCCCGGCTCCAGCTCGGCGGCCACCGTGCTGGACAGCGGGTGCCAGCCGTAGCGGAGGGTGCCGGCGAGCAGGGCGGTGCCGGCGAGCAGCACCAGGGCCAGCCCCGAGTACGTCAGCGCGACCAGCAGCTTCACCGTGAGCAGGCGGGCCCGGGGCACCGGGATCGCCAGCAGATAGCGCAGGCTCCCCCAGCTCGCCTCGCTGGCCACGGTGTCCCCGCAGAACAGCGCCACCACCACGACCAGCAGGAACGACGCCGACACGAAGATCGAGAACAGGGTGAAGTTCAGCCCGCCTGAGGTGGCCAGGTCGACCAGGCTGGCGAACTCGTTGCGGCCGTTGTCCTCGTTACCGCCGGAGTTGAACTGGAACGCGATCAGGATGATCAGCGGCAGCAGGACCATGAAGCCGAGCGCCAGCTGGGTACGCCGGCGCGACGCCTGCCGCCGGAACTCGGCGGCGAACGGCAGGGTGGCCGACGGGCGGTAGCCCGGCGCGGCGCCGGCCGGGCCGGTGTCGCCCGCGGGCGCCTGGACGGAAGAGCCGGTCATCAGCGGTCCCCACTTCCCCGAGAGTTCTCGCCGACGAGGGCGAGGAACGCGTCCTCCAGGCGACGCCGCGGCACCACCCGGTCCACCCCGATCCCGGCCCGGACCAGCTCGGCGACCACCTCGCTGCGGGCGTGCCGTTGGTGTCCACGACCAGCTGCCCGTCGCCGTCCGGCAGCACCCGGACGCCGTGCAGCCGGCCCAGCACCGCCCGGGCGGCGGCCGGGTCGCTCACGTCGAACAGGACGCTCGGCGACTCCCCGACGATCTCCTCGACCGGGCCGGACGCGACGATCCGGCCCTTGTTCACCACCACCGCGTGGGTGCAGGTCTGCTCCACCTCGGCCAGCAGGTGGCTGGAGACCAGCACGGCCCGGCCGTCGGTGGCGTAACGCTGGAGCACCCGGCGCATCTCGGCGATCTGCGGCGGGTCCAGCCCGTCGGTCGGCTCGTCGAGCACCAGCAGGTCGGGCAGGCCGAGCATGGCCTGGGCGATGGCGAGCCGCTGCTTCATGCCGTGGCTGTAATTCTTGATCTTCCGGTGCACCGAGTCGCCCAGGCCGGCGATCTCCAGCGCCTCGGCGAAGTGCGCCTCCTCGGCCGGCCGGCCGGTCGCCCGCCAGTACGCGTGGAGGTTGGCCAGCCCGGACAGGTGCGGCAGGAAGCCGGGTCCCTCCACCAGCGCGCCGATCCGGGAGAGCACCGGCGACCCGGGCACCAGCCGGCGCCCGAAGACAAAGATCTCCCCGGCGGTCGGCTGGGTCAGCCCCATCAGCACCCGCAGCGTGGTGGTCTTGCCGGCGCCGTTCGGCCCGAGCAGGCCCACCACCTGACCGGGATGCACCTCGAAGTCCACGTTGGAGACCGCGACGAAGCCGTCGGCGTACTCCTTGCGCAGCTGGCGGATGGCCAGCGGAGTGTCCGCGTACGCGGGATGGACCGAGCTGTCCTGGCGGCGGTGCCGGCGGCGGGCCAGGGCGACGACCACGACGAGCCCGACCACGATCGCGGCGAGCAGTCCGGCCAGCACCCAGCGCCAGACCGTCGCCGTGGTGGGGATCGGCTCACCGGCCACGGTCGGCAGGGTGACCGGGGCGTCGCCGATGGCGATCGTGTGGACGGCCGGCGCGGCCGGCGTCGTGTACGCCTGGTCGGAGCTGGCGACCACGACCCGCAGCCGGTGCCCGGCCTCGATCCGGCGGACGATCGCCGGCAGGGTGACGGTGACCGGCCTGGCGGCCGAGAGGTCGGATGGGAGGCCGGTCAGCCGCACCGGCGCGACCAGGCCGTCGGGCAGGGTCGCCGTGCCGTTCGGATCGACGTCGTAGAGCTTGACGAAGAGCACGGCCTCACCGGTCGCCGAGGCGGCGCGGATGGAGACGGTCGGCCCGCCGGCCACGTCCACCGCGGCCGGCAGCGGCTCCGACTCGAACCGGGCGTGCTGGCCGGGGATGTCCCCGGCCACCCCGTCGAGCAGCGAGCCGAGCGCCCCGGCGAACGGCACCGAGGAGATGGCGGCCGGGTTGCCGTTGGGCGGGTTGGCGATCGGCTGGGCCGGCCCGCTCACCCGGACCTCGCGGCGGGCGTCGCCGCCCAGGCCGGGATAGCCGGCGGTGCGGTAGCCGATCGCCACCAGGCCGCGGTCCAGGGCGTCGAAGCCGGCGATCCGGGAGTACGTGAAGTCGTCGCCCGGCGCCGCGCCCCCGCCCTTGACGTAGTGGTCGAGCCACTGCGCGGTCAGGAATTTCACCCGATCCGAGTCGCTACGCGGACCCGCGCCGCCGTCGTGCCCACCGGTGAACCAGGCGACCCGCACCGGGGTGCCGTTCGCGGCGATCCCGCGCGCGTTGGCGTCCGCCTCGCTCAGCGGGAAGAGGGTGTCCGCCTCGCCCTGCACCAGCAGGGCGGGCGCCTTGATCCGGTCGAGCGCGCCGGCCGGGCTGGACCGGCGCAGCAGGTCGACGGCGGCCTGGTCGGCCCGCCCGGTGGTGGCGATCTTCAGGTACGCGGCGCAGACGTCGGCGGTAGCCGATCGCCACCAGGCCGCGTCAGGGCGTCGAAGCCGGCGATCCGGGAGTACGTGAAGTCGTCGCCGCGCCGCGCCCCCGCCCTTGACGTAGTGGTCGAGCCACTGCGCGGTCAGGAATTTCACCCGATCCGAGTCGCTACGCGGACCCGCGCCGCCGTCGTGCC